>JAWLGW010000770.1:0-4012 GCA_041690735.1 Planctomycetota bacterium | reverse complement strand
CGGGTCGCCCGCCTCAGCGCCCCGTCGCAGCCAGTGGGTGCGCTCCACCTCGGAGACGGCGGCCTGCAGCCCGTCCTGCCAGGAGGCGTCGGGCAGGCGGTCTCCTGCGGGGCCGCATTGACTGAGCCCATAGCCGGAGGCGACGGCGAGGCTCACGGCCACCGCGACCCACCGAGCGAGGGGCGCCGCGCGGGGGCGCAGCCGCTCGCGCAGGAGGGCCAGCTCGGCCTGCACGGCCCCCATATCGGGGAAGCGGTCCTGCGGCCGCTCTTCGAGGCACCGCAGCACGAACGAGCGCACCGCCGCCGGGAGCCGCTCGGGGCGCACCACCCGGGGGCTGCTCCCGGTCAGGAGGGTGTACAGGGTGCCGCCCAGGCCGTACACGTCCGCCGTGGCGTCGGCCGCGGCGGGGTCGGTCCACTGCTCGGGCGCCATGTACTCCACCGACCCCACCGGGCCGCCCGCGCGCGACATGCCCGACAGGCTGTTGAGGTCGACCGTCAGCGCCAGGCCGAAGTCGGTCAGCTTGGCGCGCCCGTCCGCGGCCAGCAGGGCGTTGCTCGGCTTGACGTCGCGGTGGATGACGCCCTCCTGGTGGGCCGTCGCCAGCGCGTCCGCCAGGTCCGCTGCCAGGGCCAGGGCCCGCTCGGGCTCGAGGGGGCCGCGGCGCCGCACCAGGGTGGCGAGGTCGGGCCCCGTCACGTACTCCAGGACCAGCACCACCTCCTCGTCCTGCTCCAGCACGCCCTCCAGCCGCACGATCGCCGGGTGGCGCAGGCGGCGCAGGGCGCTCGCCTCGCGCAGGAAGGCGGCCGCGCTCCAGGTCCCGTCCTGGCGCAGGCGCTTGAGGGCCACCTCGCGTCCGGTCGCCTCCTCGATCGCCAAGGTGACGACGCCCATGCCGCCGCGGCCGAGCACCTGCCGCTCGCGATAGCCCGGCAGCGGGGCCGGCGGCGCGTCGTCCGCCGGGAGGTCGCCGGTCAGGCTGTGGTCGAGATGCTCCATGGGGGCTCGCGTCCTCCCTGACGACGATGGCGCCTTGGAGCGGGGCGGTCAAACCCTGGCCTCACCCGCGCTTTGCGCTGCACAGCCCGGCCGGCTACCGTTCCCTGCATGAGATCCGCGCTGGCCCTCCTCCTCCTCTCGCTGACCGGGTGCCCCGAGGGCACGGGCTCCGCCGCCGCGCCGGCCGCAGAGGTGGCCGCCGCCGGGCCCTTCGAGCGCCGCTCTCCCCTCACGGTCACGCCTCCCGAGGGGACGAAGTATCCCTGCGCCTTCACGCCGCTGCCGGTCGGGCTGCCGGGCATCCCTCCCCAGGACGCCCGCTACATCGATCACGTGTACGCCGCCGTGCTGGAGGCGATCCACGCCAAGCTGGAGCTGTTCCGTGAGCTCCGCAGCGGCGAACCCGCCGTCCAGCGGGCGGGGCTCGTCACCTACCTCGAAATGACCGCGGCGGCCCTGGCGGCGATCCGGGCCGAGGCGGTCCCCGCTGGCCTCGAGCCGTTCCAGGCGGACGTGATCGCCGCGATTGACCTGCAGCGGACGTTCTTCACTCAGGCGACGGAGCAGCTGGCCGGGCGCGCCGCCGAGCTGCGCCAGGAGTCCGACGACGTCCGGCAGCGCGAGTGGCAGGTGGCCTGGAAGGCCATGTTCCGCATCCCGGAGGGGAAGCAGGCCTCAGGGAAGCTGATCGCCGCCTGGCGCGTCATGGAGCAGCGTTATCGCGGCTGGCCGGCCGACACCAAGGGCAGCGTGTACCACCACCTGTGCGCGCTCGACCTGTTCTGAGCCCCGCTCAGCCCTGCAGGCGGATCCCCTCCACGAACTTGCGGAAGGCCTTGGCCCACCGCTCTGCCGTCTTCGCCGGGCCCACCAGCTTGAGGTAGTGCGGACCGCCGGGGGCCTCCACGATCGCCGCCAGCATGCGCTGGTCGGGGCGGTCGACCCGCTTCCCCGAGCCCGGGCGGGTCTCGGCCACGTAGGTGCCGGCGACGTCGACCAGGGTGACCTTCATGCCCGCCACCTGGATCTTCTCCACCTTGGCCGCCTCCTCGGTGGAGCCGCCGTCGGGCTGGCGGAACTGGGCGTACCACCGCTTCAGGTTGGCCTCGGTCGAGCCGCCCTGCTGGGCGCCGAAGTAGAAGACGACGAGCTCGGCCTCCTCCGCGCCCTCCTGGCCCGGGAGCGTGTAGGACACGACCCGCATGCGGTTGGTCGGCGGGTGCTGACGCCACTCCTCGTGGCCCTCGAACACCAGGCCGCCGCGGGAGGCGATCGGGGTGCGGGCCTCACCGGCGGGGCGGCTGTCCTGGGCAGACGCCGCGGAGCCCGCCAGGAACGAGGCGGACAGGGCGAGCAGCGCTGCCAGGCGAACGGGTGCAGACATGGATCGCTCCAGAGGGATCAGCCCTCGGTGGCCCGGCGGTGCCGCTCGGCGATCAGCCCGCGCACCCGGGATTCGGTGGGGAAGTTGACCAGGGCGAAGGCGATCAGCAGCAGGGCCGAGAGGGCGTTGAGCCACACCAGCGGCTGCTGGGCCAGCACGCCGCTGGTGGCGGCGATCAGGCACACCGCCATGCCGAGCATGGCCGGGGCCTCCATGAGGGCGAACCGCAGGATCGTGGCGGACCGGACCGCGGTCAGCCCCTCGTCGGCGATCGCCTGCGCGTTCGCGGAGCTGGGCAGCTCGGGCCGCTTGCCGAAGAAGGCCGCCTTGAACACCACCAGCGAGGCGGTGAACCCGCCCAGGGCCACGAAGGCGTGCACGGCCGAGAGGGTCTGCACCAGGGCGAGCTGCTCCTCGCTGGGCGGCGGCCCTGTGCGCTGGGCAGACAGCAGCACGGCCGGGACGACCATCAGGACCGGGCCGCTGCACAGGCCGAGCACCAGGATCATGAGGGCCTTGAGGTCGGTCTGCTCCAGGGGGAGCTCTTCGGGGCGCACGCTCATGCCCGCGACGTTACCTGCTCGCGGAGGGCCCGGGCGGCGTCGCGGACCTCGCGCAGGGCCGCCACGGCGTCGGGGCCGAGGCCGAGCGCCGCAGCGCTGGCCGCGCCGAGCGCGGCGGGTGGCTCGTCGTCCTCCTCCTCGTCCCCCAGCCCGCCGCCGCTCGGCTGCTGCCGCAGGTAGCCCCGGATCAGGTCGCGCAGCCCCTCGGCGTCGGCCACTCCGGCCAGCACCGCCCGGTGCCCGCTCCCGCCCGGGTGCTGCTGGGCGACGCCGCCGCCGCCGGCGGTGTCGATCACCACGTCCGCGATCCCGAACCAGCGCTGCAGGGGGCCCTGCTCCACCTTGAGGTTCTGGACGTTGGCGTAGGTGAGGGTCATCTCCTTGACCAGCATGGCCCCCTCGCGGATCCGCAGGGAGCGGTCGGTGACGATGTAGTAGCGCAGGTCGTAGTCGAGGCGGATCGTGAAGTAGGACAGCAGGGTGGCGCCGCCCAGGAACACCACCATGCCCCCCATGCTCAGGAGGACCGGCCACGGCACGTCCTGGCCCGCGGCGGCGCCGAGCGCGAGGGCCCCCAGCGGCAGCACCAGGAACAGCACCTCGAGCACCACCCCGAAGGCGAAGGGCACCAGCTTGTAGGTGAGGTAGCTGGGGCTGGCCCGGAACACCTGCACGCTCCGGTAGCTGCCCGCCGGCGCCGGGGGCGGCTCGGTGGGGACCTTCAGCAGCCGGGCCAGGGCGCCCTTGAGGAGGGTGTACACCTCAGCCCTCCCCGCCGCGGGCGGCCAGGGCCTCGCGCACCGCCACCAGCTCGTCGCGGACCTCGCGCAGCAGGAGGGTGACCTCCTCGGCGCCCGTCGCCTCGGCGCCCGTCGCCTCGGCGCCCGTCGCCTCGGCGCCCGTCGCCTCGGCGGGGGGGCCGATCGGCACGCCCGCCGGCTGCGGGCGCTCGGCGCGCCGCCCGCCGCGCCCCTTGCTGCCGCGCATGCGCCGGTACAGGTAGTCGCGCACCGCCTCGTAGTCCTCCAGGCCGGCCAGCTCCATCTCCGCCCCGGCGCTC
>JAWLGW010000769.1:0-4018 GCA_041690735.1 Planctomycetota bacterium | reverse complement strand
AACGGCAAGCCTTGCCCGCCCCAGAGGCCGTCAACAGCCGTTGAGTACCGCATTTGCAAGGGCCTACCCGCTGGGCACGGCGAGGTCTTGCATGAACTACGGACGGTACGAGGTGCTCGAGCGGCTGGGCGAAGGCGAGAGCGCCATCGTCTATCTCGCTCGCGATCCCGCCCGCGGCGGCCAGCAGGTCGCGCTCAAGGCGCTCAAGCACCGGGGCGAGCGCGAGGCGGCCCGGTTCCGGCGCGAGTTCGAGGTCCTGGCGGGGCTCCGCCACCCGAACCTGGTCACGGTGTTCGACTTCGGCGCCGACGGCGAGGGGCGCCTGTTCTACAGCGCCGAGTACCGCCCGGGGCAGCGCACCCTCCGGCAGGCGGTGCTGGAGGGCGAGCAGGCGCCCACGCTCACCCAGCGCCTCGACCTCGCCGTGCAGATCCTGCGCGGCCTCGAGTTCGTGCACACCCGCGGCCTGGTCCACCGCGACCTCAAGCCCGCCAACCTGCTGATCGAGCCCAGCGACGGGGGGACCCCCACCGCCCGCCTCACCGACTTCGGCCTCGCCGCCGCCGGCGAGGGGCGCGCCGCCGGGACGCCGCACTACATGGCGCCCGAGGTGCTGCGCCGGCTGCGGGTCGACCGGCGCGCCGACCTGTACTCCCTGGGCGTGGTGCTGTACGAGCTGTTCTCTGGCGCCCTGCCCTACGACGGCGCGGACGCCGCCGAGATCGCCCGCAAGCACCTCGAGGATCGCCCGCGCCCCCTGCGGGAGCACGCCCCCGACCTCCCCGAGGCCCTCGACCGGGTGGTGCTGCGGCTGCTCGAGAAGGAGCCCGCCAACCGCTACGGCAGCGCCAACGCGGTGATCGCGGCCCTCTCCGAGGCGACCGGCGTCAGCCACGCCTTCGAGACCAGCGAGACCAAGGAGGCCTACGTCCTGTCGGGCAAGTTCGTGGGGCGCGACCGCGAGCTGGACTGGCTGGCCGAGGGCTTCCACCGGGCCACCGGGCCGCGCTCCTGGAGCCGCGACCCCCGCCTGTTCGACCGCCGGGCCCGGTTCGCGATCCGCCGGGGCGAGTCCGGCTGCGACTCGGGCGGGGGCGAGCGGCGGCGGGGCGGCGACCGCCGCGCCGGACCCGAGGTGGAGGGCGCCGACAACCCGCCGGCGCTGATGGTCTTCTTGCGCGGCGCCAGCGGCGTCGGCAAGACGCGCCTCCTCGAGGAGCTGCGCCGCCGCTGCCAGCTGGAGGGCGCGGTGGTGCTGCGCGGCTCCTGCCGCAAGCACCTGGCCCGCAGCTACGAGCCGTTCATCGGCGTCCTGCAGGAGGCGGCCCAGCTCGAGGGGGCCGAGCACGACCTGCAGGAGTACGGGTGGGCGGTGAGCAAGCTCCTCGGCAGCGCCGAGGAGGGCGGCGTGGAGCGGCTGCGGGTGGTGGACGCCCTGGCCGAGTTCCTGATCGCCCAGTCGACCCGCCGCCCGCTGGTGCTGACCCTCGAGAACCTGCAGTGGGCCCGGGGCGAGACCCTCGAGCTGCTGCGTCACCTGCACCGCACCCTGGTGGCGATCCTGGCCGGCGCCGACACGGGCGAGGACCACCCCCGCCTGTTCGTGGTCGCCACCTACCGCCCCGAGGAGATCCACGGCCCCGAGCTGGGGCACGCCCTGCGCGAGCTGCGCCACGACCGGGTCTTCGAGGAGCTGTCCCTCGAGGCGCTCAAGGACGACGACGTGGGCGAGCTGGTGCGCTCCATGCTCGGCGTGCCCACCGTGCCGCGGCCCTTCGTGAGCCGCGTCATGGCCGAGACCCGCGGCAACCCGCTGCTGGTGGAGCTCCTCATGGAGGAGCTGGTCGAGCGGGGGGTGGTCGATCGGGCCCGCGGCCTGTGGCGCCTCGACCCGGGGCGCCTCGAGGCGCTGGAGGTGCCCGCCCGCCTGCACGAGCTGGTCATGAGCCGGCTGGCGCGCCTGCCGCAGCGGGCGCTGCTGGAGTGGCTGGCGGTCCTCGACCGGGCCGCGACCGCCGACCTGCTGGGGCGGATCGCCGGCGGCGAGGAGGGCGGCGCCGAGCGGGTGGGGGCCCTCGAGGAGCTGGCCGCCCGCGACCTGGTGCAGCGCCTCCCCGACGGCGCCTACGCGCTGACCCACTCGCGGGTCCGCGACGTGGTGTACGAGGCCCTGCCCGACCGCGCCGCCCGGCACGCCCGGGTCGCCGAGGTGCTCGAGGAGGCCTACGCCCACGGCGAGGCGGTGACCGACGGCGAGCTGGCCCACCACCTGCTCGAGGCGGGGGCGGGGCTGCAGGCGGTGCAGTGGGCGCGCCGCGCCGGCGACGCCGCGGCCTCCCTCGGCGCCGCCGAGCGGGCCTGCGAGCTGTACACCCGCGGCCTGCGGGCCGTCGACGATCAGCTGGCGCTGGCCGGCGAGGACGAGGCGCGCGCCCGCCCGCTGCTGGAGGAGAAGCTGGCGCTGCTGCGGGCGGTGGTCCACGAGCTGACCCTGCTCAAGCGCTACCCCGAGGCGCGGGCCCACTCGCTGGAGGGGCTGGAGGTCGCCCGGGCGCTGGGCGACGGCCCGGCCGAGGTGGCGGCGCTGGCGCACCTCGGGACCCTCAACGCGCACCTCAAGGCGGGCGACGACGCCAAGCGCTACTTCTTCGAGGCCCTCAAGGCGGCCGAGCGGATCGAGTACGGGAAGGGGATCGGCCGCAGCTTGCTGGGGCTGGGCGACCTGACCCTCGAGGAGGGGCACCTCGAGGAGGCCCTGGAGTACCTGGAGCGGAGCCTGCAGTTCGAGCGGGACCTCGGCGACGGGCGGGAGATCGCCCGCTACCTGCGCGCGATCGCCAACGCCCTCACCCGGCAGAGCAAGCCGGCCGAGGCGCTGGCCTACGCCGAGCGGGCCCTGGAGCAGGACCTCGCGGCGCAGGACCGGTCCAGCCAGGTGGAGAGCCTGGAGCTGATCGCCGGTCTGCGGTTCATGACCGGCGAGTACGAGCGCACGATCGACGCGGCCGAGCAGGCGATCGCCGCCGCCGACTCGATCGATGACAAGCCCGCCATCGCTCGCTCGCTGCTGGCGATCGGCTCGGCCCTCGAGCGGCTGGGCGAGCGGGCCGAGGCGCGGCGGCGCCTGTCGGAGGCGCTCGACCTGACCCGTCGCCTGGGCCTGGGCCCCGAGCTGGCGCAGGTCCAGAGCAGCGTGGGCTGGATGCACGTGCAGGCGGGCGACTACGGCGACGCCCTGGCCGCCTTCAACGAGGCGACCACCCTGTGGAACACCCACGGCGACCGCGAGGGGTACGCGGTGGGGCTCCTGCACCTGGGGCGGGTGTACGGCCGGCGCGGCGAGTTGAGCCGGGCCGCCTCCTGCTACGACGCGGCCCTGCGCGTCAGCTGGGAGCTGGCCGCGCGGGCGAGCGAGCTGGAGGCGACCTGGGGCCGGGCCGAGGTGCACGGCCTGGCGGGCGAGGTGGAGCGGGCGCGCGAGCAGCTCGACCGGGCCGTCCTCAAGGGGCGCGAGCAGAAGCAGCACCGCCTGGAGGCGCTGGCCCTGGGGGACCTGGCGCGCCTGCTGGCGGCGCAGGGGGAGGGGCAGCGCGGCCTGCGGGCGGCTCGCCGCGCGCGGGCGGTGGCGCGCGAGCTCCACGACGAGGAGGTGACCGCGCGGATCACCCTGCGCGGCGCCGAGGTGGACCTGCTGCGCGGGGCCCTGGCGCCGGCCCTCGACGCCCTGCGCCTGCGCGGCGCCTGGCTGCCGGCGGCGCGGGACAGGGCCCTGGCGATCGAGGCCGAGCTGGCCGCGGGCGAGGCCCTGGGGCAGGCGGGCGACTGGAGCGCCGCCGAGGTGGCCCTGCGGGCCGCGGGCGAGGCGGCGCGCGCCCGCGGGCTGCGGCCGCTGGAGGCCCGGGCTCTGCTGGCCCAGGGCGAGCTGCACCTCGAGCGCGCGCTCGGGCGCCCCAGCGCCGCGGCGGGCGGCGCGTCGGCGGAGCTGGGCGCGGCGCGCGCCAGCCTGCCGGCGGCGCGC
>JAWLGW010000768.1:0-4023 GCA_041690735.1 Planctomycetota bacterium | reverse complement strand
GAGACGCGCCGCAAGAGCGAGACCCGGCGCCTGCAGCGCCAGCTGCGCGAGCGGAGCGAGGAGGAGCGGGCGAAGGAAGAGGCGCCTCGGGACGAGGAGCAGGTGGCGGCCGGCGCGGCGGCGACCTCGCCCGACCGCGCGGTCGTCGACCTCGCGGTCGTCGAGGCCGACCCGTCGGTCGACGCGCCCACCGTCGCCGCCCCGGCGCCCGCGCGGCCTGGCCCGGCGGCGGGCCGCAGCCCCCGACCCGCGGCGATGGCGACCGTCGACGCCGGACCGCGGCCGGCGAGCCACGAGGAGTCGGGCGAGCCCGAGGTGGCGCTCGACGCGCTCCTGAGCGAGTTCCGGCGCGAGGTGGTCCACACCAGCCGGGGCGGCGAGGTGGAGGCGCCGGCGCCCGCCCGGATCGCGCAGGACCTGTACCTCGAGCCGGAGCTGTGGGAGGACATGACCGCGGCGCTCGAGCAGCGCGGCGGCCTCCTGCTGGTGGGGCCGGTCGCCAGCGGTAAGACCTACCTGGCGCGCCGGCTGGCGATCCACCTGGCCGGCCACGACGACCGGGTGCTGTTCGTGCGGCTGCACCCCGGGCTCGGATACGCCGACCTGATCGACGGCCCGCGCGGGCCCGGGCTGGTGCGCGCCTTCTGCGAGCGGGCCGCCGCCGACCGGGAGCGGCGGTGGGTGCTGGTGCTCGACGAGGTGGACCGAGGGGACGCGGCGGCCGCGCTGGGCGAGCTGATCGGCGCCCTGAGCGAGCGGGCGCAGCCGGTGCGGCTGGGCCGCTCCCACGCGCTGTTCACGCTGCCCCGCAACCTGCAGGTGATCGCCACCGCCCGCGGCGTCCCCCACGACCCGGCGCTGATCGGCCGCTTGCCGGTGGTGGAGCAGCCGGCAGACGCCGGCGTGCTGCGGCGCTTCCTGGCGCACCGCCACCCGGGCTTGGAGTGGGTGGCGGACCTCCACGCCGCCCTCAACGCCCGCCTGGGGGAGCAAGGGCACGCCCTCCGCGTGGGCCATGGGCTGCTCATGGACCCCCGCCTCGACGTCGGCCGCCTCCGCGGGACCTGGCGGCGCGAGGTCCTCCCGCTGCTGGCGGCTCACGGCCTCAACCCCGAGGGGTACGGCTACGAGGCGCTGCGACCGCGCTGATGAAGCTGGCGCTGGCCACGTGCGGCGACATGCCCGAGGGGTACCGCGACGACGCGCCGCTGCGCGCCGCCCTGGCGGCGGCCGGCGCGGTCGTCGAGCACCCGGTGTGGTCCGATCCGGCCGTGGCGTGGGGCGCCTACGACGCGGTGCTGATCCGCAGCACCTGGGACTACGTCCCCCAGCGCGAGGCGTTCATGGCCTGGGCGGCCCGGGTGGAGGCGGCGACCCGTCTGTTCAATCCAGCGGCCGTGGTGCGCGACAACACCGACAAGCGCTACCTCCGGCGCCTGGAGGCCGCCGGGGTGCCGATCGTGCCCACGGTGTGGATCGAGCCCGGCGTCGCCCCCTCGGCGGCGGACGTCGAGGCGCTCCTGGCCGAGCGCGGCTGGGGGCGGGCGGTGATCAAGCCGGTGGTGGGGGCCACCGCCTCGGGGGCCCTGCCCTTCGACGCTGACGACCCGGGGCTGCGGGCCGCGGCCGCGCACCTGCCGCGCCTGCTCGAGCGGGGGCAGGCCCTGCTCCAGCCCTACCTGGCCCGGGTCGAGCGCGAGGGCGAGCGCTCGGCGGTGTTCGTGGCCGGGCGCCTCACCCACGCGGTGGTGAAGCGCCCCGCGCCGGACGACTACCGCACCCAGGAGGAGTTCGGCGCCCACGACGCGCCGGTCGACCTGACGGCGCCCGAGGCGTCCGTGTGCCGCCGCGCTCTGGAGGCCCTGGGCGCGCAGGACCTCCTGTACGCGCGAGTCGACCTGCTCCCCGGCGAGGCGAGCGAGCCCCGCGTCAGCGAGGTGGAGCTGGTGGAGCCGGCCCTGTTCTTCCGCCACGGCCCGCAGGCTGCCGGACTCCTGGCGGAGGCGTTGCTGGAGCGCGTCCCCAACTAAGCGGTGTGCGCACGCCTGCCACGATTCGCCGACCCGCGGTCAGTGACCCCGGGTCAGCGACCTAACCCACGCCCCCGCCGGGGCGGGGGCGGGACCCTACCCAGGGTAGGGTCCGCGGCCTCGCGCTCGCGTAGGGTCGGTGATCTCCGACGCCGACTTAGTGGTGCTCGGGTGCGTGCACCGGCTGGGGCGCCGCCGGCTTGGCGGTCCCGAGGGAGCCCGGGCGGCCGGTGCCGCGGGGGTCGGAGACGCCGACCTTGCCCTGGGGCGTCACCACGACCACCTGCGCGTTGCCGAGCGCGTGGTCGCGGCCGGTCGCCTCGACCTCGTGGCCCAGACGGGCCAGCCCGGCCGCGGCGCGCTTGAGGCCGGGCTCGAGCAGGATCCGGTCGGGCTGCCACTGGTGGTGGATCCTGGGCGCGGCGACCGCCTCGCCCGGCGCGAGGTGGAAGTCGACGAGGTTGCTCAGGACCTGCAGGACGGTGGTGATGATCGTGGGGCCGCCGGGGCTGCCGATCACCGCCTCCACCTGCCCGTGCGCGTCGAACACGATCGTGGGGGTCATGCTCGACAGGGGCCGCTTGCGCGGCTGGGGCAGGTTCTGGGCGCCCTGGATCAGCCCGAAGGGGTTGGGCTGGTCGGGGTCGGCGGTGAAGTCGGCCATCTCGTTGTTCATGACCACCCCGGTGGCGCCGGCGACGAAGCACGAGCCGAGGGCGGTGTTGATCGTCTGGGTGGAGGCGGCGGCGTTGCCCTGCGCGTCGACGATCGAGAGGTGCGTGGTGTGGGGCCGCTCCTGGAGCAGGCGCCCCGGGTCGGCCTTGCTCGACACGCTGGCGCGGTCGCGCGAGATCTCCTGGCGGAGGCGCGCCGCGTAGGCCGGGTCGGTCAGCTTCGCCACCGGGACGTCGACGAAGTCGGGGTCGGCCATGTAGCGGGCCCGGTCCGCGAACGCCCGCCGCATGCTCTCCGCGAGGAGGTGCAGGTGCTGGGGCGAGCCGTGGCCGAGGTGGCCGAGGTCGTAGCCCGACAGGACGTTGAGCATCTGGACCAGGTGGACCCCGCCCGAGGAGGGCGGGGGCATGGAGACGATCGTGCGGCCCCGGTAGGTGCCGCGCACCGGCTCCCGGTCCTTCACCTCGTACCCCTGCAGGTCCTCGACGGTGATGATCCCGCCGGCCTCCTGGACCGAGCGCGCCAGCTCGCGGGCCACGGGGCCGCGGTAGAAGCCATCGGCGCCGCGCTCGGCGATGGTCCGCAGCGTCCTGGCCAGGCCGGGCTGCTTGAGCCGGTCCCCCTCCTTGGGGGCCTGGCCGCCGGGGAGGAACACCTCCGCCGCGGCCGGGTGACGCTCGAGGGCCTCGCGAACCTGCTTGCGGGCGATGGCGCGGGCCAGGGGCGCCGGCACCTCGAAGCCATCCTCGGCCAGCCGGATCGCCGGCTCGACCAGCTCGCGCCAGCTCATGCGGCCCGAGCCGAGGCGCTGGTGGACCTCCTCCAGCATGGCGACCAGGCCGGGCACGCCCGCCGAGAGGGGACCCGAGCGGTAGCCGCCGACGACCTCGCCGCCCTCCACGTACATCCGCTCATGGGCCGCGGCCGGCGCCGTCTCGCGCCCGTCGATCGCGCCCTGCCGGTCGTTCTTGGCGTCGTGGTAGACCACGAACCCGCCGCCGCCGATCCCGGTGGACTGGGGCCGGGTCACCGAGACCGCGAACGAGGCCGCGACCAGGGCGTCGAAGGCGTTGCCGCCCTTGTCCAGCACCTCCAGCGCGACCGCGGTCGCCTCGGGGGAGGCCGTCGCCACCGCCGCCTCCCCGGGGGCGCTGACGTGCTGCGCCACCTCGCCGGTGGCGGCGTGCGGCTCAGCGGGGGCCTTCCCCACGAAGAACCCGACCAGCGCGACCAGCATGGCGGCGCAGAAGGCCAGGATGACGTTGGCCTCGCTGGCCTCCGCCACGTTCTCGACGACCGGCTCGGCGTGCGGCGCGTG
>JAWLGW010000767.1:0-4025 GCA_041690735.1 Planctomycetota bacterium | reverse complement strand
CCGCGCGACGCGCTCGGTGACCTGGGTGGGGGGGGTCGGGGTGGCGCTCACGGACTCCTCCTGGGCGGGGGGACGAGGATAGCGCGCCGCCGGCGCGCGTCGAACCGCCGGGTCCCACTTGACCGCCACCGCGCCCGCTCTACCATCACCGGCCATGAGCGCAGCCGACCCGATCCGCGCCAGCTTCGACGAGGCTCGCGCCGTCCTCGAGGCCTTCATCGCCAGCGAGGAAGGCCTCGCCAACGTGGGCCGCTTCGCCGAAGCCGCCCACGCCACCCTCGCCCGGGGCGGCAAGCTCATGGCCTGCGGCAACGGCGGCAGCATGTGCGACGCCATGCACTTCGCCGAGGAGTGGACCGGCCGGTTCCGGGGCGACCGGGACGCCCTGCCGGCCCTCGCCTTCTCCGACCCCAGCCAGCTCACCTGCATGGCGAACGACTTCGGTTACGAGCAGGTGTTCGCCCGCTCCGTCGAGGCCTACGGGCGCGAGGGGGACCTGCTGCTCGCGATCACTACCAGCGGCAACTCGCCCAACATCCTCCACGCGATCGCCGCGGCCAAGGCGCGCGGGATCACCACGGTGGGGCTGCTGGGCAAGGGCGGCGGGGAGGCCGCGCGGCAGGTCGACATCCCGATCGTGGTCCCGCTGGCGACGACCTCCGACCGCATTCAGGAGGTCCACATCAAGGTGATCCACATCACGATCGAGGCCGTGGAGCGGCTGCTGTTCCCTGCCAACTACGCGTGAGGCGTCTCGCCAATCGGGCCCGGCACGCCCAGGCACCGGGGGTGGGTGGCTCGCCCCGGCGCCTGCCCTGCGGCGCCTGCCCTACCTGAGCTCGGGCAGCTCCTTGAGCGTCGTGCGGGCGCGCTGCAGCTTGCGCCGCACTCCGTTCCAGTAGCCGCGCTCCTCGGCCTCGTCCGCCTCGGCGATCAGCTGCTCGGCGGCCTGGAAGTCGGGCTTCCACGTCAGCTCCTCGTCCACCCACAGCTGCCGCAGCTCCATGACCTCGGCCCGCAGGGCGTCGCACGCCCGCTTGTCCTGCGCCTGCGGCTTCGCCTTGGTGAGGGCCCGCCGGTAGCGGTACAGCGCGTTGGCGTACGCCTCCAGCGCCTCGTGGGGCTCGTCGTCGGTCAGCGCCCGGTCGCCCTCCAGCTCGGCCTGCCGGCCGCGGCTGAAGTCGTCGCTGGCGAAGCGCTGCGCCAGCTCGTCCTGGGCCTCCTCTCGCAGGCGCCGGACGCGGAGCTGCGCCCCGAAGGCCTCCTGGATCTTGGGCACCTGCTGCTCGACCCGCTGGAAGGAGCGGGCCGCCTGCTCGTACAGCTCGCGCGCCGCGTCGTACTCGTGCTGATCGTAGTGGGTCTCGGCGCGGTCGAAGTCCTCCATGGCGGTGCGGAACAGCGGCGTGCGCTGGGCCTGACCGAGCGCCTGCAGCAGCCCGAGCCGCAGCTTCTTCGCCTGGTCCCGCGCGTCGGCGACCTCGCTCTTGTGGCCGCCCTTCCGCGCCGCCATCCGGTAGGTGGTCGCCGCGCGGACGTACAGCTTGCGCGCCTCCTCGTGCTCGCCCCGCGCGAACGCCTGGTCCCCCCGGAAGCGGTAGTCGTTGGCGGCGCCCAGCTCGACCGGCGCGAACCGGGCCGCGTCCAGCTGCTCGGCCTCCTTCGCCTCCTCGACCGCCACCGCGCGGGCCTGCACGGCGCTCGCCAGGGCGTAGGCGGCCTGGAAGGTGTCCCGGGCCTGGATCAACGCCCGCTCGGCGCCGGCGAACTCCTCCTGCTCGGTGAGGAGGTCCCCCTCGCTGAGGGCCGCGTCGCCCCGAGCGAGCAGCTCGGTCAGGCCGTCGGTCTGCGCGCCCTCCGGCAGCGCCTCCACCCGCCCCCGCGCCGTGCTGACGTCGGTGCGCAGGCTCAGCACCCGGTCCAGGGCCGCCTGGCGGTGGATCCGCAGGCGGCTGGCCACCTCTCGGTCCTCGGGCGCCAGCTTCGCCGCCTGGGTGTAGGTGAGGAACGCCTGCGCCGGGTCGCCCTTGCGGGCGGCCGCCTCCCCCAGCTGGACCAGCTCGCTCACCTGCCCGCGGCGCCGGCGCTGCGCCAGCACCTCCTCCAGGCTGGCGATCCGCGCCGCGAGGCGACCTCCTCGATAGCCGGCCTCCCGCAGGCTGCGCAGCCCCTTGCGGTACAGCTCCAGCGCCTGCCCCACGTCGCCCCGCAGCTCGGCGGCCTCGGCCTTCTCCACCCAGCTCCCCAGCCGGGCCGCCTCCAGGCGCGAGGTGATCACCGCCTCGTCGGCGACCCCCGCCCCCAGGCTGAACACGAACTCGGCGAAGGAGGCCTCGCCGCTCTCGATCAGGTGGTCGCCGAGGGACAGCACCGCCTCGCGCTTGCGCGCCAGCGCCTGAGCGTGCTCCGGCTCTGCCCGCAGCACGACCTCCAGCTCCTGCAGCGCCTCGTAGTACTCCCGCCGCTTGGCGGGCGGGTCCTCGCTGGCGGCGGCCTCCTTCAGGTGGAGCTCGGCCCGCTGCAGGCGCGCGTCGAGCTCAGCCAGCCGCTCGCCCCGGAGGGTGCGCTGCCAGTGCCATACCAGGCCCAGGCCGATCGCCGCCGAGGCCACGAACAGCGCCAGCAGGGCGGTGACCGCCTTGTTGCGCCGGACCAGGCGGGCGGTCCGCGTCCAGCGGCCGATCGGCTTGGCGAGGACCGGCTCGTCCGCGAGGAACCGGTCGAGGTCTTCGGCGAAGGACCGGGCCGAAGGGTAGCGGCGCTCGAGGTCCTTCTCGAGCCCCTTCATGCACACCACCTCGAGCTGGGGCGGCACCGCCGGGTTCCGCGCCCGCACCGCCACGGCCTCGTCGCGGACGACGCGGGTCATGATCTCGTGGATCGACTCGCCGTCGAACGGCGGCGCGCCGGTGAGCAGCTCGTACAGGGTGGCGGCGAGGGAGTACACGTCGCTCGGGGGACCGACCAGGTCGTGCCGCCCCTCCGCCTGCTCGGGCGACATGTAGCAGGGGGAGCCGAGGGTGAAGCCGGTCTGGGTGAGCTTGCGCTCGTCCTCGTCGTCGGCCGCCAGCTCCTTCACGATCCCGAAGTCGGTGATCCGCGGCTCGCCGGTGGCCCGATCGACGATCACGTTCTCTGGCTTCACGTCGCGGTGCACGACGTTGTGCTGGTGGGCGTGCTCGAGGGCCAGCGCCAGGGCGCGGGTGACCTGCGCCGCCTTGCGCACGCCGATCCCCTCCTCGGCCACCAGGGCGTCGAGGTTGGGGCCGTCCACGAAGTCCATGACCAGGTACGGCAGGCCCTGGTCGGTCCCCGCGTCGTACACCCGCACGATGTTGGGGTGGTCGAGGCGCGCCGCGATCTTGGCCTCGCGCTGGAAGCGGGCCAGCGCCTCGGGCGAGGCCTGGGTGCGCGGGGTGAGGAGCTTGACGGCGAACAGGCGGTCGAGGTCGGGATGGCGGGCCTTGTAGATGATCCCCATGCCGCCCTGGGCGACCTTCTCCAGGATGTCGTAGCGCCCCACCCGCTCGGGGGGATCGGTCACCAGCTTGCGGACCCGCACCGGGAGGGGGCGCGTCTCCGCCTTCCCGATGTCCTGCGCCGCCTCGCCGCCGTCCGCGGTCTCGGCGGGCGTCCGGCGCGAGCCGCCGCGGGACATCTTCGCCAGGCGGCGCACCATGGCGACCTTGCCCCGGTCCAGCACGCCGCGCATGAACAGGACCTCGGCCAGGTCCCTGTCGGGGTGGTAGCGGCGGCCCCACTCGCGGGCCTCCTCGATCTCGCGCCGCTTGGCGTACTTGTTGGAGGCAATGACCTGCGCCAGGACCTCTTCGTCCGTGCCGCTGGCCGTCATCGATTCCCCCTCGCCGCGCCCGAACGCCCGCTGGGGGCGAGGATAGCGCGCCAGCTGGGGAGCGGCTAGCGGTCCCCTAAACGGAGGTGCACGATCATGGATGGTCGCGCGAGAGCGTCTTCTGGCTCGGAGGCTGGTCGACGCGACCATCCATGCTCGTGCGCCTCCGTTT
>JAWLGW010000766.1:0-4026 GCA_041690735.1 Planctomycetota bacterium | reverse complement strand
CTTGATCTCGCGCAGCACGTTGACCTTCTCGCGCTGGGTGAGGGCGCCCTCGGCGACGCGGCCCTTCTGGGCCGCCTCCATCTTGGCGAGCTTCTCGATCTCGCGCTCGATGTCGCGGGCCTCGACCTCGTTGCGCGTCACGATCTCGTCGAGGCCGCGCCGCAGCTCCGCGACGTCTGCCACCCCCGACAGGAGCAGCTGCGTCTCCTCGGGCAAGGCGGTCTTCGCGAACAGGCCCTTGATCTTGTCCAGAAGGCTCACAGCCGGCTCCGTTTGATGATCTCGCGGCCGCCGGACATCACGACCGACAGCTCGCTATCGGCGGCGAGGAGCTCGTCGATGGCAGTTTGCACGACCGCGCGCGGCACGTCGAGGTCTTCGCACAAGTTGCGGAGGATCAGGAACTCTCCCTTGGGCCGCAGATGCTCCTCCATGAACAGGCGGGCGCGGTCCACCTTCTCCTCGTCGGTCTCGGGGTCGAACACCGCCTCGACCGCGCCCCACCGCTCGTCGGGGACCATGTGCACCTTCCAGGACCCGTCGCCGCGGCTCTCCACCAGGCAGGCCAGCAGGTTTCGCCGCGCGGGGATCTGCTCGGGCGCGTCCTCGCTCCAGCCGACGGTCGACAGGATCCCCACGTAGTGGAACACGTCGTCGGTCAGGTCGAGCTCCTCGACGGCGCGTCGGGCGGCGCCCGCCCCCAGGGGCCGGTCGGTCCAGCGCCGCTCGACCAGCTCCTCGACGGGCGAGAGGGCGATCGCGCTGACCACCACCTTGAGGTCCCCGCGGCCGAACAGCCCCCGCTGATAGACCCGGAACTCGCGCCGCTCGTCGAGCGGCAGCGAGTCGAGCAGGCCGCGGTCGTAGATCCGCAGCCGCTTCATCAGCTCCACCACCTCGCCCGAGCGGTCGCGCTTGATGAAGGTGTGCTCGCGGGGCCCGGCCTTGTAGCCCTTGCCGTCCAGCGGGCAGTGCACCCGGCCCAGGCGCTCGAACTTGTTCTTGAACCGCTGCACGAAGGTCTGCTCCACCGCCCGCGCCTGCCGGGCGGTGATCGCGTGGTCGGGCGGCGCCTCGACCTGCAGCGCCGCGCCCGCGGGCGGCGCGCCGACGGGCAGGGCCGCCACGGCCGCCGGCAGCGGGGCGGGCGGCGGCGGGGGCGGCGGCACGTCGGCGACCGGCTCGGGCAGGCCGTTCGCGCTGGCGAGGGCGCCGTGCGCGGCGAAGGACGGGGCCGACGACTGGGAGGCGAGCAGGACCGCCGGCGCCGGCGGGATCCACTCTTCCCCTTCCCACCGGCCGTGGACCGCCACCGCGTCCACCAGCGCGGCCAGCTTGATGTCGGTCGCCTGCCGCGGCTCGCCGCCGAGGCGCCCGGTCAGCAGGTCGAAGAAGGCGTCGATCAGCCCCGCCTTCTCGGTGGGCTTGAGGCTGCCGCCCTTGACGCAGTCCTCGTACAGGACCGAGAGCTTGTCGGCCAGCCGCTCGGGCGGCTCCTGCAGGGCCCCCAGGATCGTGCGGATCTCGGTGAGCGACCGGTTGAGGCGGGTCTTCATCAAGTGGACGGCCAGCAGGACGTTGAGGATCCACTCCTCCTCGAACACCGGCGTCTTGCCCACCTTCTTGGGGAGCGGGAGGATGCCCTCGTCGACGTAGAAGCGGATCGTCCGCACGCTCACACCGAAGCCGAGCTCGCGCGACTTGCGCTCGATCTCGGGGTAGCCGATGAAGCGCTGCTCCTCTGCTTGCAGCGTCTTGCCGATCGTGCGCAGCCGCGAGTGCGGTCCCGGCATGCGATCACCTCGAGGGGTGCGGTTTCCTGGTAACAGTTCTGCCAGTTCTGCCAGTTGGTCCTTTCGCAGCTTAGGTCGCCCCCGTGGTCCTGTCAATGCGGGTGCAGATGACTGACGGACAGGCTCCTGCACAGCACTAGCGGTGAGCAGTTAGCGGTGAGCTGTCAGCTCGCGGAGGGCTAACAGCTCACCGCTAACTGCTAACTGCTTGCTCCTCCGCAGACGTCGGTTGCTTGCGGTATGAAGGTGCGCTAGGGTGCCTTTTCCAGATCTGGGAACCGGCCCGTGACCGGTTTAGGGGACGAGCCGCCGCCCCGAACGTCAACCTGGCCCAGCCAGCTTGGCCGGAGCGGACGGCGGAGATCGGCCGAGGACGCATGCAGGAGCCCCGAGCGAAGCTCGGTCCCTACTCGGTGGTCAAGCGCCTCGGCGAGGGGCCCCACGGGGCCTCGTACCTGGTGCGGCGGGCGCGCCAGAAGACGCCCTGGGTGCTCAAGCTCCTCCACCGGCTCGACGGCGACCCCGACCGCGTCAGCGAGGGGCGCCTCCTGCAGCTGCGCCGCGACGTCGGGCGCCTGGGGGTGGAGCACCCCAACCTCACCTGCTTCGAGGACGTCGGCGTGTTGCCCGAGGAAGGGGACGACCCGCAGCAGTGCTACCTGCTCGCCCCGCACGTCGACGGCCCCGACCTGTACCGGTTCACGGCCCGCGCCGCCTGGTCGACGATCCTCGAGGTGGTGGTGTCGATCCTGCGGGGCCTCGAGGCGCTGCACGCCCAGGGCGGGCTCCACGGCCACCTGGTCAACGAGAACGTGCTGGTGTTCGGCCAGGGGCCGCGCAAGTCGGCGCGCCTCCTCGACGGCGGGCTGGCCCACGACGTGGCGGAGACCGCCCGGCTGGGCGCCTCCTTCTCGTACGCACCCGAGGTGCTGCGCGGCGACGGCCACGACCGACGCAGCGACCTGTACGACCTCGGCGTGCTCCTGTTCGCCTGCGCCACGCGCGCTCCCCTGTTCGCCCACGAGGACGAGGAGGCGCTGCGGGCCGCCCACCTGGGCGAGGAGCCCCCGCCGGCGCGTGAGATCAAGCGCTCGGTGCCGGTGGCCGTGGAGGCGCTGATCGCCTCGCTGCTGAGCAAGGACCCGGCCGGCCGGCCGCCCTGCGCCAACGCGGCGATCCGCGAGCTGAACCGCCGGGCGAGCAAGCGCTTCTCCACCGAGGCCCGGGCCGTGCGCCTCGCCACCCCGCTGAACCCACCCCTGATCGGACGCGAGCCGGTGCTGGCCGCCCTCGGGGAGGCCGGCGACGGGGCGCCGCCCCCCGTGGGGGTCCTGAGCGGCGAGCCCGGGGGCGGCCGCAGCCGTCTCCTGCGGGCCCTGGCCGCCCGTCGCGGCGAGGCGCGCTGGCTGCCCCTGGCGGAGCCGACCGCCCGGGCGCTGGTGGCCGGCCTCCACGCTCTGGCGGCCGCCGCCCCGGAGGGGCGCGAGCGCGCCGCCTTGCGCCGCGCAGGTCCCTTCCTGGCCCGCCTAGCGCCCGAGCTGTTCGGCGAGGAGGCCGCCGCGCCGGCGCTCCCGCCGGCCGCCGAGGCCCACCGGCTCCGCGAGACGCTGGCGCGCCTGCTCCTGAGCGAGGCCGCCGCGGAGCCGGGCGGTCCGCAGCCGCGCCCCCTGAGCGAACGCCCCCCCCGCAACCGCCCCCTGGTCGTGGCGATCGACGACCTCCACCGCGCCGACGTGCTCCTCGTCCGGGCCCTGACCCTCGTCGCGCGCGACCTCGCCGCCGCTTCCCAGGGCGCGCAGGCGCCAGCCCTGCGGCTGATCGGCACCTACGTCCCCGACGACCTCCTCGGCCACCCGGCCGAGCAGGAGCTGCGGGCGCTGCTGAGCGCCCCCGGGGTGCGGGCCGTGCCAGCGCCGCCGCTGCCGGCGGAGGCGCTCGGCGCCGTGCTCGCCGCGGCCCTGGGGCGTGAGGCGAACGAGGTCGAGGAGGTGACGCGGCCCCTCGCCGAGCAGGCGGGGCAAGGACCCGCGCAGGCGCTGCTCCTCCTGGGCGAGCTCGCGGACCGCGATGCGGTGCCCGGCCCCGACGGCGCCTGGGGGCACGACGCGGCCGTCCTGCAGGAGGTGCTGGCGGACGCCGCGCTGGAGCGCGTGCTCGAGCGTCGGCTGGCCGCCCGCGACGACACCCTCCTGAGCCGGCTGGCCCTGCTCCTGGCGGTGCACGCGCCGCGCCC
>JAWLGW010000765.1:0-4026 GCA_041690735.1 Planctomycetota bacterium | reverse complement strand
TGTCCTTGAACCGCTTGTCGAGGCCCCGCTGAATGTTCTCCCACAGGGCGTAGCCGAACGGCTTGATCACCATGCAGCCGCGCACCGCCGAGTGCTCCGCCAGGTCGGCGACCTTGATCACCTCCTGGTACCAGGCCGAGTAGTCCTCGGCCCGGGTGGGGAGCCCGCTGGCCTTGTCCTGGGTCTTGCCCTTGTTTCCCTTGTCGCCCTTGGCCACCGCTACACCGCCACGATGTTGACGAGGCGGTTCTTCACCACCACGAACTTCTTGATCGACTTGCCCGCCACCTCGTCCTTGATCTTGGGCAGCTCGAGGACGATCCCCCGCAGGGTCGCCTCGTCGGCGTCGGCGGGGACGCTGACCCGGTCCTTGAGCTTGCCCTTGATCTGCACCGCGATCTCCACCTCGTCGCGCTTCAGCGCCTCGGGGTCGACGTCCGGCCAGGCGGCCCGGAACACGGTCTCTTCGTGGCCGAGGTCCTCGCGCCACAGCTGCTCCGCCACGTGGGGAGCGAAGGGGGCCAGCAGCTTGACGAAGGTCTCGCCCGCCTCGCGCCACACGGCCAGGTCGCCCGGGGACGCCTCTCCCTTGGGCTTCTTGAAGGCGTGCTCGAGGGTAATGATCGCCGCGATCGCGGTGTGGAAGCCGAAGTTGCCCTCGGCGTCGAGCTGCAGCCCCTGAGTCACCCGCTCGATCGCCTCGTGCACCGCCCGGCGCAGGTCCTTGCCGGCGGCGCTGGGGGCCGCGCTCGCGTCGCCGCCCTGGTTGGCGAGGGGAGCGACCCACTCGAAGGTCGTCAGCGCGCGCTTGAGGAAGCGGAAGTAGCCCTTGACCCCCTGCTCCTCCCACTCGGCGTCGAGCTCGGCCGGGCCCACGGCCAGGGTGTACAGGCGCTGGGTGTCGACGCCCCAGGACTCGCCCATCTCGCCGGCCGAGACCAGGTTGAGGCGGGTCTTCGACATCTTGAAGTACTCGCCCAGGAGCTCGCTGCCGTCCTGGTGCAGGTAGACGTCGTAGGTGTTGGTCCCCCGCCGCACCTTCTTGGGCTGGCCCTGCTCGTCGGTCGCCCGCACGTAGTTGCCGCCGGCGTCCTTCTGGACGTCCTTCCAGCTCACCCAGCCCTTGTCCTCGCTGCGGAAGCTGAGCATGCCGATCATGCCCTGGCAGAACAGGGCCGCGAACGGCTCGTCGAAGGGGAGCTCGCCGAGGTCGTGGAGGGCCTTGGTGATGAACCGGCTGTACAGCAGGTGGCCGCGGGCGTGCTCCCGCCCGCCCACGTACTGGTGCACCGGCAGCCACTCGGTCACGGTCGCCTTGTCGAAGGCCCGCTCGGCGAGGTCGGGGTTGGGATAGCGCAGGTAGTACCACGAGCTGTCGACGAAGGTGTCGAGGGTGTCGGGGTCGCGCCGGGCCGGCCCCGCGCACTTGGGGCAGGTCGTCTCCATGAAGCTGTCCACCGACTCGAGGACGCTGCGCCCCTTGGGGCGGAAGTCCTCCAGCTCGGGGAGCACCACCGGCAGCTGCTCGTCGGGCACCCGCACGGGGCCGCACCCCTGGCAGTGGACCACCGGCACCGGGGCGCCCCAGTAACGCTGGCGCGAGATGCACCAGTCGTGCAGGCGGAACTGGATCGAGCGCTCGCCCTTCCCCTCCGCCTCCAGCCAGTCGATCACCTGGGCGATCCCGCCGCTGTCCTTGCCGGCGCGCACCCCGTCGAAGGGGCCGCTGCTCACCATGGGGCCCTCGCCGTCGTAGGCGGCGGTGAGGCCCTCGGCGGTGAGGCTCCCCTGCTCGTCCTGGATCACGATCCGGATCGGCAGCCCGTGGCCCTGGGCGAACTCGAAGTCGCGCTGGTCGTGCGCCGGCACCGCCATGACCGCGCCGGTGCCGTACTCCATGAGGACGTAGTTGGCGAGGAACAGGGGCACCTGCTCCCCGTTCACCGGGTTGATCACGTGCCAGCCGGTGGGGACGCCCTCCTTGGTCTTCTCGCGCTCGACGGTGGTCTGCTTGGCGACCCGCTCCCGGAAGGCCTCGATCTCGGCCTTCTTGTCGGGCGAGGCCTGCGCCAGCGCCTGCGCCACGATCGGGTGCTCGGGGGCCACGCAGAAGTAGGTCACCCCCCACAGGGTGTCGGGCCGGGTGGTGAAGCAGGGGAGCTCCTGGTCGGTCTCGGCCACGCGGAAGCGCACCACGGCGCCCTCGCTGCGGCCGATGTGAGCTCGCTGGATGTTCTTCACCTGCTCGGGCCAGCCCGAGAGCGTCTCGATGTCGTCCAGCAGCCGCTGGGCGTAGTCGGTGATCTTGCAGAACCACTGCTCGAGGTGCTTCTTGCCCACCTCGCTGCCGCACCGCTCGCACTGGCCGTCGACGACCTGCTCGTTGGCGAGCACCGTGGCGCACGAGTCGCACCAGTTGATCGGGGAGGCCTTGCGGTAGATCAGCCCGGCGTCCATGAGGCGGCAGAACACCCACTGCGTCCACTTGTAGTAGCCGGGCTCGCAGGTGGTGACCTCGCGCGACCAGTCGTAGCCGATCCCCCAGGCGGCGAACTGGTCCTTCATCTTCTGGATGTTGCCCTTGGTCCAGGCCGAGGGATGGACGTCGTGCTTGATCGCCGCGTTCTCGGCGGGCAGGCCGAAGGCGTCCCACCCCATGGGCGAGAGGACCTCGAAGCCCTTCATGAGGCGGTAGCGGACCAGGGTGTCGCCGATGATGTAGTTCCGCCCGTGGCCGACGTGCAGGTCGCCCGACGGGTAGGGGAACATCATGAGGCAGTAGTACTTGGGCCGGGGGCTGGCGTTGTCGGCCTTGAACAGGTCGATGCTGTCCCAGTAGCGCTGCCAGCGGGGCTCGATCGCCTTGAAGTCGTACTCGGCCATGGGGGCGGGCTCCGGTGGGCTCGGAGAGGGGAGAGGGCGCGCTAAGGTGAAGGACGGCGCATTCTAGCGGCGCTTTCACCCCCTTCCAGGAGGAGGGCGGGTCCTCCTCTCCCACGCGCTGCTTGACAGCCCCGGGGGACCCTCTTACGATTCGCCCCCTACCAACGGGGGATTAGCTCAGTTGGGAGAGCGTCTGGATGGCATCCAGAAGGTCAGGGGTTCAAGTCCCCTATCCTCCATTTCGAAATGAGGCCCCTCGCTTCGCGAGGGGCCTCATTTCGTAATGGAGGATACTAGGATGCTCAGTTGACAGCTCCGTCCTCCGGGTGCGCGACCGGGAGGCAACCTCCCTGGTGCGCTGCAGGGGGGAGAGAGGCAGCTGTCGCTGAGACGGGCTGCGCCTCGCGCATCCGCTTTATAGGGAGGCAGCTGCCGCTGAGACGGGCTGCGCCTCGCGCATCCGCTTTAGTGGGGGCTGCCCCAGCTCTGTCCTCCGGCTGCGCGACCGGGAGGCAAGCTCCCTGGTGCCCTGCAGGGGGGTGAGAGGCAGCTGTCGCTGAGACGCGCGCGCCTCGCGCATGCTCTTCGTAGCGCGCTCAGGCCCGCAGGAAGTGGGCCAGCCACAGGGCGGCCCACACGGCCAGGGCGGCGCCGCCGGCGACGATCACCGCGACCAGGGTCCAGGTGAGCAGGCGGTCGGCCAGGCTCTCGCGCGCGGGAGGCGGCACCTTGGGGGTCAGGTCGACCGTCTCGTCGAGGGGGGACGCCGCCGGCAGGTCGTCGCTCCCCTTCCCTGGCAGCGACACCGTGCTGCCCGCGGCGGTCGGTCCCAGCGGCTGCTCGCCGCGGAGCACGCGCTCGAGATCGGCGACGGCCGCGGCGCAGCGGCGGTAGCGGGCGTCGCGCTCCTTGGCGGCCAGCCACCGCACGACCTGCGCCGCGCCGGGGCTCACCGCCGGGTTGACCAGGCGCGCGTCGAGGAGCTCCTCGTGGAGGTGCCGCATGATGATGTCCATGGGGGAGGCGTCGTCGTCGGCGAAGGGCACCTTGCCGGTGAGCATCTCCCACAGGCACAGACCCAGGGCGTACAGGTCGGTGCGGCTGTCGAGGGGGAGGTCCCGCGCCTGCTCGGGGGCGATGTAG
>JAWLGW010000764.1:0-4031 GCA_041690735.1 Planctomycetota bacterium | reverse complement strand
AGCACGCCGATCGCGCGCCCCTCGGCGCCGGCGGCGACCAGGGCGCGCGCGGCCAGCGCCTTGCCCAGCGGGTCGGTCACCTGCTCGTAGGCGGCCACCGCCTTGTCGGCGGCGCCGCCCAGCTCCCAGGCCAGCCCCTCCAGCGCTCGCGCGGTCGGGTCCCCCGAGATCGAGGCCAGCCCCTCGGCCGCCGCCGTGAACTGGCGGGCGCGAATGCGGGTCCGCGCCAGCTTGAGCTTGGTCCCCACGTGGTCGGGGGTGAGGGCCTCAGCCTTGCCGTAGGCGATCAGCGCGTCCTGGGCCGCGGTGGGGCCGCCGCTCTGCAGCAGCAGGTCGCCCTCGGCCAGGTACAGGTCGCGGACCTGCGCGTCGATCCCGATCTCCTGCTCGTAGGCGTTGGCCGCGGCCAGGTTGCCCCGCTGGGTCAGCCGGTCCTTGAGCGTGGTACGGGCGACGGCCAGGTCGGCCAGGGCCGTCTCGATCGCGTGGGGCTGCTGGTCCTGGTGCGCCTTGCGGGCCCGCTCCAGGGCCCCGTCCAGCTCCCGCTTCCACCCGTCGAGCTCGTCCTGGATCCGCTTCTGGATCGCGGCCAGCCGCTGCTGCTCTTGCTGGTCGAGGTAGTACCAGCCGCCACCCACGATCGCCAGGATGCCCACCAGCGACACCAGGGCGGTGAGGGCCTGCGCCACGCCGAACTTCGCCTGCGGGGCCAGCGGGCGCTTGTGGTCCTTCTCGGCGGCGGCCGCCAGCTCGGCGATCGAGCGCTTCGGCTTGGGCGCCCGGGCGGTGGAGGCGGCGGCCACGGCGGTGGCGGCCTTGGCCGCCGGCGCCTCGTCGTCGTCGTCGCCATCGAGGCCGTCGCTGGAGGAGAGGAGGAACTCCTCCACCTCGACGGCCTGGCGCAGCTCGCTGGGGCGCTCGAAAAGGTCCGCGGGGACCTTGATGCGGAACTTGCAGCGTCGGCAGCTGAACCGCTTGCCGACCTGGTCGGGGCGCACCCGATACTTCTTGCCGCAGTCGGGGCACGCGATGAGGCGGCGGTCCTCCTCCTCCTCCGCGTCCTCGGGGGCGCTGACGAACAGGGCGTTGTCGACCTCGCTGGTGGGGGGAGGGGCCCCCGCCGCGCCGGTTCGCTTGCTCCGCCGGGAGCGCCCGGTGGCCTTCTTCTCTCCCTTGCCCTTGCCCTTGCCTTCTTTGGCCTCCTTGGCCGCCTCGGCGTCGTCCGCCGCCTTCTTCGCGCGGGCGCTGGCCTTCTTCTTCGCCGCCGCCTTCTTGGCGCGGGCGCTGCGGTCGGGCCGGGCGGCCTCGGCCGGCTCCTCCTCGGCCGACGCGGACACGGCCTCCTCGGAGGCCTCCTGCGAGGCCTCGGCAGCGGCGGCTTTGGTCCGGCGCGAGCGGCGGGCCTTCTTCTTGGCCCGCTTCTGCGCGACGTCCTCGCCGCTCTGCTCGGCCTTGCCCTTCTCCTTCTCGACCGCCGCGTTGTGCAGCCGGACGATCTCCTCCAGCTGCTCCTTGTCGATGTACCCCTTCTTGAGGAGCAGGCTGCCCAGCGCGACCTTCTTCCCCTTCTCCTTGGCCAGCTTCTTCTTGAGGGCCAGGCAGCGGGAGAGCTGGTCCTTGCTGATGAACCCGGCCTTGAGGGCGATCTTGCCGAGCTGGACGTCTCGCTTGGAGATCAAGCGGGCCTCTGCGCTCACACCGGCGCGGCGCGTGCGGTCGGTTCAGCCGCACGGGGCGGGGATCCTAACACGCACCCCGGGCCCGAGTTGCCCCTATCGCATCGCTTGCGCAGCGGCACTCCCCTGGCGTACCATCCGTCCGCATCATCGGCCGGCGGCGCTCCGGGCGCCCTCACCCTCGCGGGTCCATGGCGATCTCCGTCTACTGCAACTGCGGCAACGCGTTACAGGTCAGCGCCGAGCTGGCGGGGCGGAAGATCCGCTGCAAGGCCTGCGGCGAGGTCCTGCGGATCCCCGCCGTCCCGCTGGGGGAGTCGGCCGAGGAGGAGAGCGCCCGCGACGAGTACGAGGTGGTGGGCGAGCAGGCGACCAGCCGCACCTGCCCCTCGTGCGGCGCGACCGCCTCGGTCGAGGACACCGCCTGCCTGGCCTGCGGCGCGCCGCTGGGGCCCGATCTCTCGCTGGGTCCCCTCGACGCCGTGCCGCGGCCGGTGCTGGTGGGCGGCCTCGCCGTGGTGGCGCTGCTGGTGGTCGTGGGCCTGCTGCGCTGGGCGTGGATCTCGACCCGGCCCGGCGCGCACGTGGGCGACGGCCTGGCGCTGCTCAACGCGGGCGACCCGCGCGGCGCCGAGCGGGAGTTCAAGGCGGCCCTCGACTACGACCCCCGCCACGGGGACGCGGTCGTCGGCCTGGCCAAGGTGGGGGTCGCGGCGAAGGACGGCTCGCTGCTGCGCCGCTACGCCCCCGACGCGATCGAGCTCATCGTCGATGGTGAGGAGCGGGCGGCGGTCCAGATCGCCTTCGCCTGGAGCCTGCTGTCGGACCGCGACGCGGGCCGCGCCGCCGAGCAGGCGGAGCGCGCCCACCAGAGCGACCCCCGCCTCGAGGCGGAGGCGCAGGCGGTGCTCGGTCTGGTCGCCCTGCAGGAGGGGGACGCGGAGCGCGCCTTCGAGCACCTCGAGCAGGCCCAGCGCGGCAGGTTCAAGGACGTGCGGGTGTCGCGGGCCCTGGCCGAGCTGTATCGCGACCGGGGGCGCACGGTGGACGCCCGCACCGCGGTCGAGGAGGCGGTGAGCCTCGCCCGCGACGACATCGAGCTGTGGCTGCTGGTGGCGGACCTGCGGCGCGCGACCGGCGACCGCGACGCCGAGCGGCAGGCGCTAGGCGAGGCGATCCGCCTCGATCCCCACCGGGCCGAGAGCCGCTCGCGCATGGCCGAGGCGCTGCTGGCGGCGGAGCGTCTGGACGCTGCCCTGGAGGAGGCGCGAGAGGCGGCCTCGCTGGCGCCGGGCAGTCAGGCGGCGCGGGTCGCCGTGGGTCGGATCCTCCTCGCGCGCGGCGAAGCGCAGGCGGCGCGGGAGCAGCTCGAGGAGGCGGTGAAGCTCGGCACCGACTGGGAGGCCGAGTTCCTCCTGGGCGAGGCGCTGGTGCTCACGGGGCAGGTGCCGCAGGGCCTGCAGCGGATCCAGTCCGCCCTGGCGCGGGAGCGAGAGCGGACCGACGCGCACATCGCGGCCGCGCGTCTGGCCATGGAGCACGACGAGGTGCAGATCGCGGCCAAGGTCCTGGGCCGGGCCCTGGAGGGCGCGCCCGAGCACTACGACGCGCGGGTGCTGCTGGCGGAGGCGCTGGCCAAGGCGCCGCTCGGCCGCCGCCGCCACGACGAGGCGATCCGGGACAACCTGGGCCAGGCGATCCGGGTGGCGCCGGCGCGGCGCGAGGCGCCCCTGGCGCTGGGCCTCCACCTGTTCGAGACCCTGCGGCCCGAGGAGGCCATGGACGCCTTCGCCAAGGGGCTCGAGCACCATCCGCGCGACGCGGAGCTGCTGTATTACAAAGGCTGGGCGGCGATCCGGGCGCGCGCCTGGGACCCGGCGATCGACGCGCTCGAGGCCTGCAAGCGGGTGGACTCCACGTTCCGCGACGTCGACGACAAGCTCCTCCAGGCCAGGGAGGGGAAGTTCTACGAGCGTCGCTGAGGCGCGCTGCGAGCACCCGCTCCACCGCCCGGGGAAGTAGGATCTGAGGCATGGCCAAGCGGCTGTGGGAAAAGGGCGAGGCGCTTCACCCCGAGGTGCTCGCCTACACGGTGGGCGACGACACCCTCCTCGACCTCGAGCTGGTCGAGGAGGACGTGTGGGGATCGCTGGCGCACAGCCGAATGCTGGCTGAGCGCGGCCTCCTGTCGGACGAGGACCGGCGCGCGATCGCGGCCGGGCTGCTGGAGGTGCTGCGGCGTCACCGCAGCGGCGAGTTCCGGATCGCCCCCGAGGAGGAGGACGTCCACACCGCCGTGGAGGGCTTCCTGGTCGAGCGGGCGGGCGAGGCGGGCAAGCGCCTCCACACCGGCCG
>JAWLGW010000763.1:952-4033 GCA_041690735.1 Planctomycetota bacterium | reverse complement strand
TGGCGATCCCGAAGTCGAGCACGTGCGGCTCGCCCCGCTCGTCGACCAGCACGTTCTCGGGCTTGATGTCGCGGTGGACCAGCCCCTTCTGGTGCGCGTGGTGCACGGCGTCGCACAGGCGGACGAACAGGCGCAGCAGCGGGCGGAGCCCGCCGTCGTAGCTGCGCAGGTAGCGCCCCAGCGAGACCCCGTTCACGAGCTCCATGGCGAGGAACGAGGTGCCGTCGTGCTCGCCCGCGTCGAGGATCCGCACCACGTTGGGGTGCTGCAGCTCGGCCGCGGTCTCGGCCTCCTTGAGGAAGCGCCGCCGCTCCTCGTCGGTGGCGAAGGCGCCCGCCAGCATGACCTTGAGGGCGACGGTCTTGCGCAGGCCCAGGTGCCGCGCCTCGTAGACCACGCCCATGCCGCCGCGCCCCACCTCGCGCACGATCTGATAGTTGTCGACGACCGAGTCCTCTTGCAGCGCCTGCTGAATGCGCAGGCGGGCGCTGACGGCGCGGCGCCGCTCCGCCTCGGCGGTGGTCTTCCACAGGCGGGCGATCTGAGTGGTGTGGGGGATGTGCTGCTCGAGGACCGTCGCCACCTCCTCGGCGGAGGGACGGTCGGAGGGCTCCTTCGACAGCATGCGGGTGACGAGCAGGCAGATCTCGGCGGGGAGCGTCGGCTCCAGCTCCTCGATCGCCGGCGGCTGCTCCTCGACGTGCGCTCGCGCGACCCGGACCACGTCGTCGTACTCGAACAGGTCGCGGCCGGTGAGGGTGCGGAAGGCGAGGGACCCGAGGGCGTACACGTCGGCGGCCGGGGTGTACTCGCCCGACTCCAGCGCCTCGGGCGCCAGGTAGTGCGCGGTCCCCACCACCTCGTACGGGTTGGTGAGGCGGGTGGCGCCCTGGGCCGTGGCGATCCCGAAGTCGGTCACCTTCACCTGCCCCTCGGGGGTGACGAGCACGTTGCCGGGCTTGATGTCGCGGTGGATGATCTCGAGGGCGTGGACCGCCGCCAGGGCGCGGGCCACCTTCTCGAGGACGAAGTAGGCCTCGGCCGGCATGAGCTTGCCGTCGGGGCAGTCGGACAGGATCGCGCGCAGGTCGCGCCCCGGGACCAGCTCCAGCGCCAGGTAGGCCCGACCGCTGGCGGTGTCGACTCCCTGGCCGACGATGCCGACGATGTGGGGGTGGTCGAGCGACTGCAGCAGGCGCCCCTCGCGCTCGAACCGCAGCTCGTCCACGCCGCCGCGCTCGGGGAAGGCCAGCACCTTGAGGGCCACCTCCCGCCCTGAGGGGTCTTGGCCCAAGAAGACCTGGCACATGCCGCCGAAGCCGAGCTGTCCGACCACCTTGTAGGGTCCGAACGCCTGCAGCGGCCGGGTCGGAGCGACCTCCTCCGCCGCGTCGAACGAGGCGGGGCCGCCCTGCAGGCGGTCCTCCGTCACGGGTGGCGTCCTGGACGTGGTCAAGACGGTCGCCTTTGGGGTGGGGCCGGGGCCGGGTGCCGCAGCCGCGCGGATTCTAACGCTCGATGCGAAAACCGCAGGGACGGGCGGGGGCGCCGGGCCCGAGTCACCGGGGCTGCCCGTCACGCGCCGCGCGGCGGGCGCCGTAACGCCTGAGGGCGAAGCCCCGCACGAACGTGACCGCCTCGGCCCGGTCGACCTCGGGCGGGAGCGCGGCGGCGGCCTCGAGGCGGGCGGCGTACTCCAGGAGGGTCTCGCTCCCCGCGCGCGGCAGCCCAGCGCGGGCCAGGCGGCGCTCGAGGGCCACGAAGCGCCGCCGCTCGGCCTCGAGCTCGGGTGGCAACACGCGGGCTCGACCTGCCGCGGTCTTGCGGGCGCGGCGCAGGAGGAGCAGGCGGCGGGCCGCGTAGGCGACGATCACCGTCGCCAGCGTCTCGATCCGCCACCAGGCGCCCACCAGCCAGGTGCCGAGCGCCGCCAGCAGCGACAGGGCAGCCTGCGGCACGCCGGCCAGGCCCTCGCGGAACAGGCCGCCCACCCAGGCCCACAGCCCGCCGAGGCCGTCCAGCAGGGCCGCTCCCCCGCTGGCCGGCGCGGCGGCCGGGAGCCCGCTGGAGGGGGTCATTTCCGCCAGGTGCCAGCCGTGCTGGGGGTCGAGCACCTCGACCCAGGCGTGCGCGTGGCTGTCTCGCGCCCGCCCCAGCGCGGCGATCCGGGGGGTGCGCTCGGCGCACACGAAGCCGGTGACGTAGCGGGCGCGCAGGCCCAGGCGCCGCAGGAGGAGCGCGCCGCTGGACGCGAACAGCTCGCAGTGCCCGTGGCGCTTCTCCTCGAGGAACTGCAGCAAGGGGTCGCTGTCGGCGCGGAAGGTGATCCCGAGGTCGTACTCGTAGGCGCGCTCGAAGTAGCTGGCCAGGCGTCCGGCCGCCTCGGGAGTCGAGACGCCAGGCCGCAGGTCGAGGCGACGCAGGAGCCGGTCGAGCGCCGCGAGCAGCTCGGGGTCGTCGGGCAGGGCGAGGTTACGCGGGTCCTCGGCCTCGTCGCTCACCGGGGTGGGGTCCCGGAACACGTCGTACCCGCGGCTGGTGGGGCGGTCGCCGGTGTGGAGGATGCCCCCCCGATAGATCCGCACCCGGTTCGACGCCGTGGCGACGGCCGAGGCCTCGAGCGGCAAGAAGAAGTGCAGGGCGTACTTGGAGGTGGGGTGGATCGACAGGCGCGGCGTCGCGCTGCGGGGGGGCGCCGGCCGGCCCGGCAGGACCAGCCGCCCCGCGGCGACGTCGGCCGTCGCGCGCTGCTCGCGCGTCGCGTCCCAGCCCCCGCCGCGATAGGTGAGGAACACTCGCCCGCGCAGGTAGCCCGGCGCGCCGTCGGCGAAGGCGCGCAGCGCCACGGCCCCCGCCTCGCGCCGCTGCACGCTGGCGATCGAGCCCAGCTCCGCGCGGTCGGAGAAGCCGCCCGCCGAGGCGAGGCGAGCCCCGCGCGCCAGCCGCACCAGCGCCGCGTTGAGGGTGTCGTAGTGCAGCTCGAGCTGATGGGCGCCCAGGGCCGTCAGGCCCAGGGTGAGCGCCAGGCAGGCCGCGACCGCTCCCATGTGCGCGAGCGAGCGCTGGGCCCCGGCTACGGAC
>JAWLGW010000763.1:0-942 GCA_041690735.1 Planctomycetota bacterium | reverse complement strand
GCAGCATCGCCTCGCGGTGCTCGACCAGGCCGGTGATCTCGCGGGGCTCCAGGCCCAGCGTCTGCCGCTTCACCCGCCGGGCCAGCAGCAGCGAGCCGAGGGCGTACACCCCGCCGCAGGCGAGGTACAGCTGCCAGGGCCCGGGCGTGAGCGCGCCCAAAGGAGAGCCCTGGGCCCAGGCCTCGGCGTCGGCGATGTAGCTGGGGAGGCCGGCCCCGGCGGCCGCCAGGGCGCCGCCCGCCAGCAGGATCACCCACGGCAGGCGGTGCCGCGAGGGCGGGCCGTACAGGGCGATCGCCCCGGCGCACACCGCGAACAGCCCGCCGTGGAAGGAGTCGTTGAAGGGGTTGCCCGCCACGCCGGTGACGGCGCGGAACCGGAGCATGAGCGCGAAGGGGGTGGCGAGGAGCGCCCACCCGACGATCCCCGGGCGGAGATGCAGCCGCCCGCGCAGCCCCGGATAGAGGAGCAGCGCGGCCAGGGGGGCGGCCAGGGCCAGCCACTCGCGCGAGGCGAAGGCCAGCGCCACCCACCCCGCCAGGAGCAGCGCGCCGGCGAGGGCGTCGTCGAGGCGCTCGGACGAGGAGGCCGCCGCGGGCGTGGGGTCCGTGCTCACAGGCGGCCGATCCCTCGCTCCACCCGCTGGGGCGTGAGCAGCGTGACGGGGCCGGCTGAGGAGACGAAGCCGGCGGGGTCGAGGGTGGGCGCGCCGTCGCGGACGATCACCACCTTGGCCGCTACGCCGTGCTCCTCGAGGCGCCGGGCGAAGTCACGCCGGCTGTCGTCCCAGTCGAGGAGCACCAGCACCGCGGTGCTGAGCTGCCCGATCGCCTCCAGCACCGCCGGGCCCAGGGTGGGGAAGGGGTCGCGGGGGCAGGCCTCCACGCACGCCAGCACGTCGAGGACGTCGTCGAGGAAGGCGAGCGAGCGGCCGGCCTGGAA
>JAWLGW010000762.1:0-4040 GCA_041690735.1 Planctomycetota bacterium | reverse complement strand
TGGGGAGAAGAGACCGCGGTCTGCGACGACCCGCGCGCGCCGTCCCTCCGCCCACCTCGCGCGGGTGCTCGCTCCGGGTCGGTCCAACAGCCACGCCTCGCGAAGAACCGCACCCGCGCGAGGTGCTCCGATACGCCCGCCATCTTGCGAGAGCCGGCTTGCCAGCAAGCAGGCTCCCTTCAACGCGCCGTGCGGCGCGCGGACGTCGGGGTCCACCGCCTCCAGCCTCGCCCCGTCCCCGCTCCTCAGCGGGATCGCATCGCGCGTCAGCCGGGCCGCTCCGCCGCCCACGGCCGCTGGCTGGGCCATGAGCTTGCCGAAGGTCGAGCGGCCGCACACCACCGCCCGGCCCGACCGCTGCAGGGCGTCCGCCAGGACCTCGGCGGTGGAGGCGGTGCCGCCGTCCACCAGCACGACCAGCGGGCCCTCCCAGGGCGCCTCGCAGGGGCCCGTCGCGTAGCGGAGCGCGCCGGCCCGAGCGACGGCGACCCCTTCAGCCAGAAACGGCGTCGCCAGCGCGGCGGCCACCGCCAGATCTCCGCCCGGGTTGCCCCGCAGGTCGAGGAGCACCGCCCGGGCGCCGCGGCGCCGACCCGCGACCAGGGTGCGCTCGAGCGCGGCGGGGGCGCCCCACGAGCAGCGGCGCACGGTCACGTGCAGCACGCCCTCCCGCAGGTGGGCGGCGACCGGCGGCGCCAGCGCCCGCCGGCACTCCTGCCCACCCTGCACCTCGCCCCGCCGACGCCAGCGGAGGGCGGTCGCTCCCGGCGTGCCCTCGACCGCCTGCAGGCGGTCGCCCGCCCGCAGGCCGGCGCGGGCCGCCAGGCCGCCGCGCCGCACGTGCAGCACCTCGCCGCCCGGCGCCACCGTCGCCCCCAGCCCCTCGGCGCCGGCGTCGCGCAGCTCGCTCGCCAGCGCGGCGCCATCCAGCGGACAGTAGCTCATGAGCACGTTCACCAGGCTGGGGACCAGCTTGGCGTCGGTGGAGCAGTTGTAGTTGTTCCCCTGGCAGGGATTGGCCAGGGTCTCGGCGGGCGACCCCTCGACCATGACCATGAAGTTGCCGCAGTTGTTCCCGCCCGACTGCATGAACGAGCTGTGCGCCACCCCGGCGTTGTCGCCGTTGGTCATGAGCGGCTTCGCGTTCTGGTTGTGCCCCGGCATCATGGACACGAACACCGTGGGGTTGAACGGCATCGACATGGCGTTCATGCCGATGTTCGGGTAGGTGATCGGGACCGTCCCGCTGGCGCTCGGCGTGTTGCACACGTCCGGGAAGCCCGTGTTCATGCCGACGCCCTGGTTGGAAGCAGGCAGCACGATCCCCTCCTAGTTGATCTTGATGTGCTCGCCGTCGAGCTTCACGGTGTCGCGCCCCAGCACGCGAACCGCCCTGGCGACGACGCCCTCGGGTCCGGCGGTGATCCGGCGCACCCCGCCCGCCACCAGCTGGCTCAGGCCCTTGATCCGGGTGGCGGCCGTCTCGCTGTGGGCGTGCAGCTCGCGGGCCTCGAGCTCGAGGCGCTCCGCCCGCTGGGTGAGCCGCCGGCCGACGGCGCGGATCCCCCGGTCCGCCCGCAGCCGCAGGGTCCGGCCGGCGCGCAGGCTGGCGTCGCCCACGAACCACAGGCGCGAGCGACCCGCGCCGTGCGCGACGCCCAGCACGTAGAAGGCGCCCTCCCGGCCGATCACCGTCAGCAGGTCGCCCACCGCCGGCTCGTACCGGTAGGGGATCGCCCACGTCGCCACCACCTCGGCGGCCCCCGCGGACAGCCGCACCCGCGGGCGCCCGTCCGCCTCGACCGCCACCACCTGCGCCTGCCCCACGTGCGTGCCGGGCGGCAGCGGCAGCCCGGCGGCGGCCGCGGCCAGGGGGGGCTCGCAGCTCGCCGCCCGCCGGCGCCGGGCCGAGGCGCTGAACGGGAGCGCCCCGGCGAGGCGCGCCGCGAACGATCGGTCGCCCGGCGTCACGCCTGCGCCTCCTGGGGCCGCGGCGGCTCGTAGCCCTTCTCTCCCTCCAGCCGGTCGATGTCGGTGCCGCGGGCGCCCACCCGCGAGGCGCCGCTCCAGGTCGTGCCGTCGGTCGACACCCCGTGCAGGTCCGCCGTGAACAGGTCCGCCCCGCTGAAGTCGGCCCCGTCGAGCTTGGCGTAGCTGAAGTTGGCGTAGTGGAGCTTCGCCCCCAGCAGCTTGGCCGCCCGCAGGTCGGCCTCCTCCCACACCGTCTCGCGCAGGTCGCAGCCGCTGAAGTCAGCCAGCGGGGCCACGGCCTGGGGGAAGATCGAGTTCCGCAGGTTGGCGCCGGTCAGCACCGCCTTGCTCAGGTCGGCCTCGGCGAAGCAGGCCATGCGCGCCGAGACCTGCGGGAGCAGCGCCTCCTGCAGGTTGGCGCCCTGGAAGATCGCTCGGTCGAGGACGCACTCCCGCAGGTCGGCCCCCGACAGGTCGCAGTCGATGAAGGTGGTGGAGTTGAAGTCGCAGCCGCGCAGGTCGCGCTTGCTCAGGTCGACCTTGGTGAAGATGCAGCGGGTGAACTTCTGTCCCCGGAACACCAGCGGCGACAGGTCGACCCCCTGCATGTCGCAGGTGATCGTGGTGGCGTCGAAGGTGACCCCGGTCAGGTCGGCGTAGGCGACCACGGTGCTGACCAGCTTGGCCCGGCTCAGGTCGGCGCCCGTGAGGTTCGCCTTCTCCAGGCTGGCGATCGTCAGGTCGGCGTCGCTGAGGTCGGCCCCCTGCAGGTCCGCCTCGTCGAGCTGGACCATGGTCAGGTCGTAGCCCCGCAGGTCGGCCCCCGGCAGCTTCGCCTTGGAGAGGATCGCGGTGCGCAGGCGAGCTCCCGCCAGGTTGGCGCCGGTCAGGTCGGCGCCGATCAGGATCGCGAACTCGAGGTTCAGCTCCCGCAGGTCGGCGCCGGCGAGGTTCGCCTCCATGAACAGGCAGTGGGTCAGCTCGGCGCCGCGCAGGTCCCAGCCCGACAGGTCCAGCCGGCTGAAGTCGCACTTGTCGAAGGCGCGCCCGCCCAGGCCCTGCCGATCCAGGCGGGCCCCCGACAGGACGCAGCGCTCCATGCGGTCGGGGAGCCGGCAGCCGGTCAGGTCGGCGCCCTCGAACACGCATGCGTCGAGCCGCGCCCCGGTCAGGTCGGCGCCCGTCAGCACCGTCCCCTTGGCCGCCACCTCACTCCAGCGGGCGTCCCGCAGGTCGACCCCGGCCAGGTTGGCGTCCGTGAGGGCGCTGGTCTCGATCGTGGTCCCGCGCAGCGAGCCGCCCTCGAGCCGCAGGCCGCTCAGCAGGCACTTGCTGAGGGTGCGCCCCGACAGGTCCTGCCCGGTCAGGTCGGCGTCGCTCAGGACCACCACCTCCCAGGTCCCGCCCGGCAGCTTGGCCTCCCGCAGGTCCGCCTTGGGGAGGAAGGTCTTGCCCAGCTTGGCGTCGGTGAGGTCGGCGTTGCGCAGGTCGACCCCCTCCAGCACGGTCGAGTCGAGGTTCGCCCCCCGCAGGTCAGCCGCCGACAGGTTCGCCTGGACGAACACCCCCCGCGACAGGTCGGCCCCCGCCAGGTTGGCGCCGCTCAGGTCGGCCTGAGGCGCGGCGCACCGCAGATCCGCCCCGGACAGGTCCGCCCCGGACAGGTTGGCCTGGGCGAAGGCGGCCCCAGCGCAGGCCGCGCCCGCCAGGGTGGCGCCGGCCAGGTCGGCGCCCACCAGGGCCGCGCCGCCGAGGTTCGCCTCGCGCAGGTCCGCGCCGTGGAGGTCGCACTGCACCAGCGCCGACCCGCGCAGGTCCTGCCCCGACAGGTCGGCCCCCGGCAGGGCGCAGCCCTGCAGCTGCAGCGCCGCGAGGGTCGCGTCCTCCAGCTTCACCCGCTCGAACGAGGTCCCCTGCCCGCGCAGGCCGGTCAGGTTCGCCCCCTCCAGGCGGGCGTCCGTGAGGTCGCACTGGATCAGGGTCGCGCCCCGCAGGTCGGCGCCCCGCAGGATCGCCCGCGTCAAGGTCACCCGGCGCAGGGTCGCCCCGTGCAGGTCGACCCCCTCCAG
>JAWLGW010000761.1:0-4043 GCA_041690735.1 Planctomycetota bacterium | reverse complement strand
CTCGCCCGAGGCGGGCGCAGGCGCGGCCAGCGCGGCGGCGGCCTACGCCGGCGGCGGCGGCGCGGCGCACCCCGTGCGCAAGGTCAAGCTCGAGGTGGCGGTCAACGAGGACTTCGTCGAGCCCACCGTGCGCGCGATCGCCCGCGCCGGTCGGCTCGAGGGCGGACACGCCGGCGACGGCGCGGTGTTCGTGCTCCCCCTCGACGAGGTCGTGCGCATCCGCACCGGCGAGCGAGGACCCGCGGCGATATGACCCCACAGCGCCTCGCCCTTGGATCTCCCCCTTCCCCCACCTCTACCCGGAGAGCGTCTTGACCCCCAAAGAAGTGATCGCCCTGGCCAGCGACCGCAAGTGTCGCTACGTCGACCTCCGCTTCAACGACTTCCCCGGCACCTGGCAGCACTTCTCGATCCCCGTCGAGGCGCTGAGCGAGGACTGCTTCGAGTCGGGCTTCGCCTTCGACGGCAGCTCGATCCGCGGCTGGAAGTCGATCGACCAGTCCGACATGCTCGTGGTCCCCGACCCCGCCACCGCCTTCGTCGACCCGTTCATGAAGCACCCCACCCTGGTGCTGATCTGCAACGTCAAGGACCCGATCACCCACCAGGACTACGATCGCGACCCCCGCGGCGTGGCCCGCCGCGCCGAGGCCTACCTGGCCTCCACCGGCATCGGTGACGTGGCCTACATCGGCCCCGAGGCCGAGTTCTTCATCTTCGACGAGGTCCGCTTCGACCAGGGGACCAACTTCGGCCACTACATGGTGGACTCGGTCGAGGGCGCCTGGAACACCGGCAGCGACGAGCACGGCCCCAACCTCGGCCACAAGCCGCGCAGCAAGGGCGGCTACTTCCCCGTCCCGCCGGTCGACGCCTACCAGGACCTGCGCACCGACATGTGCCTCAACCTCGAGCAGTGCGGGCTCACCATCGAGCGCCAGCACCACGAGGTGGCCACCGGCGGGCAGGCCGAGATCAACTTCCGCTACGACCGGCTGACCCGCTGCGCCGACAACCTCATGATCTTCAAGTACGTGGTGAAGAACACCGCGCACAAGGCGGGCAAGACCGTCACCTTCATGCCCAAGCCCCTGTTCGAGGACAACGGGTCGGGCATGCACTGCCACCTGTCGATCTGGAAGCAGGGCACCAACCTCATGGCGGGCGAGGGCTACGCCGGCCTCTCCGAGGAGGCCCTGTACGTGATCGGCGGGATCCTCAAGCACGCCCCCGCCCTGGTCGCCTTCACCAACCCCACCACCAACAGCTACAAGCGCCTGGTAGCGGGCTTCGAGGCCCCGGTCAACCTGGCCTACTCGGCCCGCAACCGCTCGGCCTCGATCCGGATCCCGGTGGGCGAGAGCAAGCCGGCCGCCCGCCGCGTCGAGTTCCGCTGCCCCGACCCCTCCGCCAACCCCTACTTCGCCTTCGCGGCGATCCTCATGGCGGCGATCGACGGGATCCAGAACAAGATCCACCCGGGGGAGCCCCTCGACAAGGACATCTACGACCTGCCGCCCGAGGAGAAGGCCAAGGTGCCCAGCACCCCCTACGACCTCGGCGAGGCCCTCGACAACCTGCAGAAGGACCACGAGTGGCTGCTCAAGGGCGACGTGTTCACCGAGGACATGGTCGCCGCCTGGATCAACTACAAGCGCAAGACCGAGGTCGACGCGGTGCGGATCCGCCCGCACCCGTACGAGTTCGCCCTGTATTACGACATCTGAGCTGACCTCGCGGTCGTCGAGCCGGGCAGGGGGGGACGAGGTCCCGCCCTGCCCGCGCCACGTACCGGGCCGCCATCATCAGGGCGCCCCGGCCCCGGTTCGCTCGCGGCTGGGGAGGCCCGCCACGTATCGCAGGGCGCTCGCCCGCTCGAGTCCCACCTCACGCCCGATCACGCTGACGCTGCCGTCGGTCTCGAGCACGGCGGCGGCGACGTCCTCGATTCTGGACAGGCCGTGCTCCCGCACGGCAGCCAGCACCTCCTCCTCGCTCACCCGCTGCCCGCGCAGTCGATCGCGCAGCAGGCGGCCGTCGTGGACCAGCAGCGTGGGCTGCGCCTTGATCAGCGACTGGAAGGCCGGCCATCGGACGGAGGTCCAGGTCACCGCGAGCTGCAGCAGCACCAGCACCGCGAAGGCCAGCAGGCCCTCGGCGAGGGCGACCTGCTTGGACAACAGGGTGGTGGCGAGGGTGGAGCCGAGGGCGACGGTCACCACGAAGTCGAAGGCGTTCATCTTGGAGAGCGTGCGCTTGCCGGTCACCCGCAGCAGGAGCAGCAGGCCCGCGTAGGCGAGGACGCCCACCAGCAGCACCCGCCCCAAGGAGTCCCATCCGCCGAAGAACACGTCTCGCACGGCGACCTCCCCTCGGCTGCGGTGGAGCGCAACGCTTGTGCCTCCCCTCGCGCCGGCGTCGCGCTTGCTCCGGGAAGCCGAGAGGAGCGCGCGGCCTCTTGGTGAACTCACGTTCACGAGCGTGAACGCATATTCATGGCTTAGCATGGGCGTTCACAGCGAGGACGGTCCATGAACGCAGCGGCGGGGTCACGGACGGAGCGACGCAGGGAGCGGGAGCGCGCGCAGCGACGCGCCGAGATCCTGGCGGCCGCCGAGCGGGTGTTCGCGCGGGGCGGGTACCAGGCCGCGACCATGGCGCAGATCGCCCAGGCCGCCGAGTTCGCCGTCGGCACGCTCTACAACTTCTTCCCCTCCAAGGAGGCGCTCCTCGAGCAGCTGCTCCTCGACCAGCTGGCGGCGCTGGAGGGCGCCATCCACGACGCGATCGCGGGCAGCCGTGACGCGGCGACGGCCCTCGAGCGCCTCGCCCTGGCCAACGCCCGCTGGAAGGCGGAACGGCGCTCCTTCCTGTCGATCTTCGTGTCGCCGCTGGAGGGGCAGTTCCAGGCCGTCGGCCCCAGCCTGCCCTCGGTCGAGGCGGTGGTGGCCCGCCTCCGCGCCTTGACGCTGGACGTCGTGCGTCGGGGCGTCGCCGCCGGTCAGCTGACACGAGACCTGCCACCCGAGGTGATCGCCCTCCTGTATGGCGCCGCGGTGCGGGCCTACGTGGTGGAGCGGGTGCTGCGCAGCGGCGGCGAGGTGGACGACCAGGAGGTCCGCGCCGTCGTGCGCGCGCTGCTCCAGGGGCTGGGCCGCCGTGGCCGTTGAGCGGGCGCCGACCCGCGCCCTGGGCTTGCTGGCCCTCACGCTCGTCGCGGGCTGTCAACGGGCCGTGGAGGCGCCCCCCTCGGAGCGTCCCCCGCTCCCCGTGCAGGCGCTGCGGGTCGCGCCCCGCGACGTGGTCCAGACCTACACCGAGCTCGCCACCCTCCAGCCCACCGAGGTGGTGGTGCTCACCGCCGAGCTGCCGGGGCTCATCGCGGAGGTGCCGGTGGACGAGGGCGACCGGGTGCAGGCGGGGCAGCAGGTGGTGCGCCTGCAGGGGGCCGTGCCGCGAGGCCGCCTGGAGGAGGCCAACGCTCGCCTCCGCCAGGAGGAGGCCGCCGTCGTCCAGGCCCGCAGCAAGATCACCCAGGCCCAGGCGGACGTGCGCCGGGCCGAGGCGGCCCGCGGGGCGGCCCAGACCAACCTGCGCCGCGAGGAGGCCATGTTCCGCCGCGACGCCACCTCCGAGGCCGTGTTCCAGGCCGCGAGCGACGAGCTGGCCATCGCCGAGGCCGAGGTGGCCGCCGCCGAGGCGGGCCTCACCGCGGCGCAGGCGGCGCTGACCCTCCAGCAGGCGGCGGTGGAGGTGGCGCGCTCGATGGTCGCGGTCGCCGAGGCGACCCTCGACAAGTACGTGATCGTCTCGCCGATCGACGGCGTGGTGACCGAGCGGACGGCCGAGCCCGGCGAGATCACCCGCTCCGACCAGCCGCTCCTGCAGGTCGTGCCCACCGACCCGCTGCGGGCCGAGACCCACCTCCCCGAGCGGATCGCGCCCGCCGTGGCGCCGGGGAACCGAGCGCGGGTTGAGGTGCGCGGCGTCGAGGTCCCGGGCGTCGTGTTCCGCGTGGCGCCCGTGGTCGACCCCGAGACCCG
>JAWLGW010000760.1:0-4055 GCA_041690735.1 Planctomycetota bacterium | reverse complement strand
AAGGGCGCGGGCGGCGCGATCCGTGGCGCGCCTGGCCTGGTCGGCGGCGGGGTATCCTGAACCTTCGCAGGAGGACCCCGTGACCGACGCCTTCATCATTGACGCCATTCGCACCCCCATGGGCAAGAACGGCGGTCAGCTCGCCAGCGTCCGCGGCGACCAGCTCCTGGCCACCTGCCTCGACGCGCTCGCCGAGCGCAACGCCTTCGATCCGGCGCAGGTCGACGACGTGGTCGGCGGCTGCGTCACGCAGGTGCAGGAGCAGGGCATGTCGATCATTCGCCAGGCGGTGCTCGCCAGCTCCTGGCCCCAGTCGGTGCCGGCGGTGTCGCTCAACCGCCTGTGCGGCTCGGGCCAGCAGGCGGTGGCGTTCGCGGCCATGGAGGTGCAGTCGGGCCAGGCGGACCTGACCGTGGGCTGCGGCATGGAGAGCATGAGCCGGGTCCCCATGGGGAGCGACGTGGGCGAGCTCAACCCCAACCTCAAGCGCCGGTTCGACGTGGTCAACCAGGGGATCTCGGCGGAGCTGATCGCCGAGCGGTGGGGGATCACCCGCGCCGAGGTGGACGCCTTCGCCTACGAGAGCCACCGCCGGGCCCTGCACGCCCAGCAGGAGGGCCGCTTCGACAAGGAGATCGTGCCGGTCGAGGTGCGCGACGACGCGGGCAAGGTCCTGCGGACCGCGACGGTGGACGAGGGCCCCCGCGCCGACACGACGGCGGAGAAGATCGGCAAGCTGCGCCCGGTGTTCAAGCCGGACGGGATCGTGACCGCCGGCAGCTCCTCGCAGATCACCGACGGGGCGGCGGCGGTCCTGCTGGCGAGCGAGGCCAAGGCCAAGGCGCTGGGGCTGAAGGCGCGGGCCCGGATCGTGGCCCACGCGCAGGTCGGCGTCGACCCCACCATGATGCTGACCGGCCCGATTCCGGCCACGCAGAAGGTGCTGGAGAAGGCGGGGCTCGAGCTGGCGGCGATCGACCTGTTCGAGGTCAACGAGGCCTTCGCCCCGGTGGTGCTGGCCTGGCACAAGGAGCTGGGCGTCGACCTCGACAAGGTCAACGTGAACGGCGGCGCGATCGCCCTCGGCCACCCCCTGGGCGCCACGGGCAGCAAGCTGTTCGCGACCCTGCTGGGCGAGCTCGAGCGCCAGGAGCTGCGCTACGGGCTGGTCACCATGTGCATCGGCTGGGGCATGGGGACGGCGACGATCATCGAGCGGGTCTGAACCAGCGGGTGCGCGGGCCGGGAGGACGCGCCCGCGCCCGCGCCCGCGCCGCCGCACGGATACGACGAAACGCCCGCAGGCTGCAGCGGCAGCCGCGCGTGAGGCGCAGGCAGGGACAGGGGCAGGGGCAGGGGCAGGCAGCCGCGCGACGGAGCACTCGGGTCCGCGCCTCCTACAGGCCCCGCCAGCCGCGGCGTCTGCGGGCTCGCCAGGGGTGGCGGGCTCGCCGCCGCTCCCAGTCGCTCCAGGTCGCCTCGAGCAGCGTCGCCAGCTCGTGCACGGTGGGGGTCTCCGCCTCCATGTTCGGGCGCCTCCTCTGCCCGCTTATCGACCGGGGGCGGAGCGCGCTTGAGGAGGGCCAGCCTTCGAGGGTCAGTCAGCCCTCCAGATCCGCGGCCTCGTCTCGGTAGACCACCTCCCCGCCCAGCACGGTGAGCAGGCAGCGCACCTGCGCCAGCTCGTCGAACGGCAGCCCCCGGGGGTCGCGGTCGAGGACCGCGAGGTCCGCGAGTTGCCCCGGCGCCAGGCGCCCCAGGCGGTCCTCCTGCCGGGCCGCCCAGGCCGAGCCGGCGGTGTAGGCGGCGAGGGCCTCCTCGAGCGAGATCGCCTGGGCGGGCGCCAGGGGCGGCAGGTCGGGCTCCCGGGGCGAGCGGTGGCTGACCGCGCAGGCGACGCCCAGCAGCGGGTCGAGCACCTCGACGGGGAAGTCGCTGCCGAAGGCGAGGGGCGGCGCCCCGGCGTCGCGCAGGGCGGCGAAGGGGAAGGCCAGGGCGCACCGCTCGGGGCCGAGGCGCTCGGGGGCGACCCGCATGTCCGCGGCGAGGTGGATCGGCTGCAGCGAGGCGACCGCGCCCAGCGCCGCGATCCGCGGCAGGTCGGCGGGGGCGAACAGCTGCGCGTGCTCCACCCGGTGACGCGCCGCCCGCAGCGCCTCGGGCGGCCCAGCGGCGGCGAAGGCGTCGAGGGCCAGGGCCACCGCCCGGTCGCCGATCGCGTGCAGGCCCACCTGGAAGCCCCAAGCGTGGGCGGCGGCGACCGCCGCCGGGAGGCGCCCTGCGGGGTCGAGGCTAACGCCGCGACTTCCGGGGTCGTCGCGGTAGGGGTCGAACAGGAGCGCGGTCCGCGAGCCCAGGCTGCCGTCGAGGTACCCCTTGAGCTGTCCGAACCGGACCCGGTCGGGCGGCAGGCCGCGGGCCTCGAGGTCGCCGGCTTCGGCCCGCAGGTCTTCGAGGGCCCGCCCCAGGCGGCGCCACAGGGTCACCCGCAGGGGCAGCTCGCCGCGCTCGAGGAGGGCCGCGTAGCGGTCGGCGGCCTGCAGGCGTTCATCGAAGCTGGGGTCGTCCTGGACCGACGTCAGCCCGACCGCGCTGGCGCGCGCTACGGCTCTGCGCAGGGCGCGCTCCTGCCCCGCCGCGTCGAGGGGCGGGACCCGCTGCTCGACCAGGTCGATCGCCGGCTCCTCGAGGAGCAGCCCCGTGGGCGCCCCGTCGGGCCCCCGCACGACCCGGCCTCCCGGCGGGTCGGGGGTGCGGGCGTCGATCCCCGCCGCGGCCAGGGCGCGTCCGTTGGCGACCGCGGCGTGGCCGTCGCGCCGGCGCAGGACCACCGGCACGTCGGGCGCCGCCGCGTCGAGGTCGGCGCGGGTCGGCAGCGCGCGCCCCGGGAACAGGTCGGCGTCCCAGCCCCGGCCGACCACCCAGCCCTCCCGCTCGCTCGGCGGCGCGTCGGCCGACTGGCCCGCGTCGGTCCGGGCGGCGCGGCGGGCGGCGAGGTGGGCCGCCACCGCCGCCGCGAGCGCGGCCGGCGAGCGCGCCGCCGACACGTCGAGGCCGGCCTCCGCCAGCGCGCCGCCGAGCAGGTGCGTGTGGGCGTCGTGGAAGCCCGGCGCCGCGGCACGCCCCTGCAGCGCCACCACGCGGGTGTCGGGCCCGATCCAGTCCCGGGCGGAGCGGTCGTCGTCGGCGACCGCCGCCACCCGGCCGCCGCTGACGGCGATGGCCCGCGCCCACCGCGTGCCCGTGAACACGGGGCCGCCCAGCACCACCAGCTCGGCGTTCACGTCAGGCGCTCCAGCAGCGACGAGCTCAGATCAGCTCGAGGTCGATGTGCACCGCGGTCGGGGCGACGTCGCGGACCACCGTCTCGAGGCGCTTGATCTCGCGCCCGGTGGTGCGGACCGCGCGGCCCACCACGTCCACCAGGACCTTCATGCGCTCCTCCCCCTTGTCGAGGCGCGCGAGGTCGTCCTGGAGCCCCTCGCGCATGCGGAGCGCGATCAGCTTCTCGTACAGGTCGATCTCGCACTTGACCCGGACCCGGCCCTGGCCGAGGACCGTGGTCTTGAGGTCTTGCACGCGCTCGACCAGCTCGTCGGCCAGCAGCGCCTCCTCGATCCGCCTCTCGACGTCGGGGCTGACGGCGGCGCCGATCAGCAGCCGTCCGTTGGCCTTGGCCAGGAACAGGGCCAGGTAGCCCAGCAGGAGCCCGATCAGCAGGGTCGCGATCGCGTCGGGGTACGGGCTGTGGAGCAGCTTGCTCAGCGCCACGCCGATCAGCGCCACGACCACGCCCAGCACGGCGACCGCGTCCTCGAGGAGGACGCCCACCCCGGTGGGGTCGTCGCCCTTGGCGGCGTACTCGCGCCAGGGCACGTCGCCCCGGTCCTCGTCGACGCCCTTGTAGGCCACCCACAGGGAGTAGCCCTCGAGGACGAAGGCCACGGCCAGGATGATGATCCCGACCCAGCCGGCCTCTCCGGTGGTCGCCGCGGCCTCGGCCGCCTCGGCGACGCCGCGGATGCTCGCCTCGCCGGCCGCGGCCGCCTCGCCCG
>JAWLGW010000759.1:0-4058 GCA_041690735.1 Planctomycetota bacterium | reverse complement strand
TGGGGCTGGCGGCGACGGCGTTGCTGGCTCGCGCGGCGCTCGGCTTCCGCTTCGTCGCGGTCGACCTCCCCTGGCGCGAGACGGTGGGGCTGGTGGCGGGAGGCGGGGCGCTGCTGAGCGCGTTGCGCGCGATGTGGGCGGGCTCCCTCCGTGAGCTGGCCCTGGCTCTGGCCGCCTGGCAGGCGGCGCTGTTGGTGGTGTGCGCCATCTCCCTGGCGCCAACGCCGGATCCGGGCGGCGCCGCGGGGTGGTGGCTGCGCGCGGGAGGGGCCGCCCTGGCGGCCCAGGGGATCGCCGGAGCCCTGGCGACGCTGGGGGTGGCGGCGGTGGCGGCGGTGGCCGAGGCGGAGCTCGGCGGGAGCGAGGCCGTGCGCACGGTGGGGCTGGCGCGCCGCAACCCCTGGCTGGGCGGCGCGCTGCTGGTCGCGCTCGCGGCGACCTGCGCCGCGCCCACGACCCTTGGGTTCCCGGCGCGGCTGGTCCTCCTGCACGCCAGCCTGGGGGCCGCAGGGGCCGCGGTGCTGGGCCTCCTCCTCCTGGCTCACCTGCCGGCGGCCGCGGCGGCGGTGCGGTGGACGAGCCGGGTGGCGCTGCGCCGCCCGCCCGACCTCGAGGAGCGCGAGCCGCTGGTCACCTCGCCCGGTCTCACCGTGGTGGCGGGGCTGCTGGCGCTGGCTCAGCTCGCGCTCGGGCTGCTGCCCCTCGATCTGTCGCGGCTGGGAGAGGCCCTGGGGCGGGTCGCCGGATGAGCGACGCCGCGACCGGCGCCGGCGAGGCCAGGCTCGATACGCCGCTCCACATGTTCCTGCGCAGCCGCATCCGCACGGCCATGGAGGGGCTGACGCTGCTGCTGTTCTTCGGCAGCGCGGGGTACTTCGTCCTCGGGCGGCTGCACTACGCGGGTCTGCTGACCCCCAAGCTGGACCAGCCCTGGGCGGTGCTCGACTGCGTCTACATGACCGTGATCACCGTCTCGACCATTGGCTACGGCGAGGTGCTCCCGATCAGTGACCTTCCGCCGGTGAAGCTGTACACGATCGGGTTGATCATGGTCGGCATGATCCTGGTGGCGTTCTCCGTCTCTTCGGCCACCGCCTTCTTCGTGGACGGAGACCTGCAACACTTGCTCTTGAGGCGGCGCGCCATGAAGAAGATCGCCCGGTTGAGGGACCACTTCATCGTCTGCGGGTTCGGCGTCACCGGTCGGGTGATCCTCGAGGAGCTGCTGGAGACGGGCCACGCCGTCGTCGTGATCGACGGGGACGCCGCGCGGGCGCGCGAGTACGCCGACCACCCGCAGGTGATCCCCCTGGTGGGCGACGCCACCACCGACGCGGTGCTGCACGAGGCGGGGATCGAGCGCGCGGCCGGCCTGGCGGCTGCGCTGCCGAGCGACAAGGACAACCTGTTCTTGATCATCTCCGTCCGTCAGCTGCGCCGAGACATCCGGATCGTCTCCTCGGCCAGCGATCTGACGGTGCGCGACAAGCTGATCCGGGCGGGCGCCGACGGGGTGGTGTCGTCCTCGTTCATCGGCGGGCTGCGGCTGGCGTCGGAGCTGGTGCGCCCGGCGGTGGTCAGCTTCCTCGACCTCATGCTGCGCAAGAGCGACAGCCCGGTGCGATTCGCGCAGGTGGTGGTGGGCGAGGGGTGGGCCGGCCGGACCCTGGGGCAGCTCGACGTCCCGGGGACGACAGGGCTGCCCGTGCTGGCGGCGGCCCCCCCGGCGACCAAGGAGTTCGTGTTCAACCCGCCGGGCGACTACCTGCTCGAGGCGGGGACGGTGCTGGTCACCAGGGGCGAGGTGGCGCGGGTCAGGGAGCTGGCGCGGCGGATCGGCGCTCGGCGCTCCGGCGGCGGCGCCGAGTTCCTGGGGGGCGAGGAGCCGCAGGTCCCGGTGGTGGAGGACCGCCTCGCGAGCGGTGAGCGCGCGGGCGAGCCGGACGCCGAGGCGGAACCGGATCCGCCCCTATAATCGGGGCTGCAAGGAGCACCGTGAGCAGCCCCCCCCGTTCTCAGCCGCCGCCGCGGCAGGCCCCCGTCTCACACGAGGACCCGCAGGTCGCCGAGGCGATCGAGCGCCTGCTGGACCTGGCCCCGCCCGGCACGCGCAGCAAGGACCTGCTGCGCGAGATCCTCACATCCACCATGCAGATGCCGGCGGACGGTCTCGACCGGGGGGAGCTCAAGATCGTCTCGAGGGCGATCCGCGACTTCCGGCGCTCGTTCACCGCCTTCAACGCCCACCACGAGCGGCGGAAGGTGTCGATCTTCGGCTCGGCGCGCACGCCGGTCGGCAGCGCCTTGTACGAGCACTGCAAGCAGTTCGCCGCCGCCCTGGTGTCCCGGGGGTACATGGTGATCACCGGCGCCGGCCCCGGGATCATGCAGGCCGGCAACGAGGGGGCGACCCGCGAGAACAGCTTCGGGGTCAGCATCGACCTGCCGTTCGAGGCCGAGGCGAACCCCATCATTCACGGGGACCCCAAGCACATCCACTTCAAGTACTTCTTCACCCGCAAGCTGTCGTTCGTGAAGGAGAGCGACGCGATCGTCCTGTTCCCCGGCGGCTTCGGGACCATGGACGAGGGCTTCGAGTCCCTGACCCTGCTGCAGACCGGCAAGTGCGACCCCACGCCCCTGATCCTCATGGACCTGCCGGGCGGGAACTACTGGCCCAGCTGGGAGCGCTACGTGCGCGAGAACCTGCTGGGGCGGGGGCTGATCTCCTCCTACGACCGCAACCTGTACCGCTACACCAGCGACATCGAGCGGGCGATCGGGGAGATCGAGCAGTTCTACCGCTGCTACCACTCGCTCCGCTACGTGGGCGACTACACGATCCTGCGCCTCAAGCACGCCCCTACGCCGGGCCTCATGGCGCGGCTCAACGAGCGCTACCGGGACCTGCTCGCCGACGGCGACTTCGAGGTGCTCGACACCTTCCACCCCGCCGAGCGCAACGAGCCCGAGGCGATCCGGAGCCTGCACCGGATCGGCTTCCGCTTCGTGCAGCGCGGCTTCGGCCGCCTGCGCCGCCTGATCGACGAGATCAACCTGGAGTGGCCTGCGCCCGACGAGCGGCCGGCCCTCGACCCGCCCACGGGCAGCGGCGCCCTGGAGATCCCGGCCCCGGGCAGCGACGGCGACGAGGACTGAGTCCTCGCCGCCCGCCGCGCGCTGCCCCGACGCCTACTGAGGCGTCCGGAGCTCCCTCGTGAACTCGATGTCGCCCGCGCGGAGCTTGACCGTGCTCCGCACCACTTCGACCACCTGGGTCGGCGGCGCCAGCTCGATCCCGTCCGCGTCGAGCAGGGTCTCCCCCTCGCGAACGATCCGGGCGTTGATCACCGCCACGTCGGGAGACTCCGCTTCGTCGGGGAGACACACGATCGCCGTCACGTCGACCGGCACGTCGGCGACCCGCTGCAGCTTGGCGGCGCGCTCGGCCAAGGCCTGACCGCGCAGGCGCAGGGCCTCGGCGTTGCGGTGGAATACGTCCCGCTCCTGCGCCGCCATGCGGTCGGCGAGCTTCACCAGCCGTGCGTGCGTCCTCAGGGCGTCGCCGTAGCGGTCCTGCTGGATCGCGTCGGCCATGGCTCGCAGGTAGTGGTTGCCAGTGTTGATGTCGACCTGCAGCTGGAGCGACGAAGTGACCTCGCCGTACTGCGACAGGCGCTCGTTCCACTCCTCCAGCTTGGCCTGGGCGACGTCGGTGGCCGCATCGTAGCCGGCCATCAGCTCGCGGAGCCGGGCGAAGGTGACGATCAGCGACTCGACCTGGCGCTCGCGCGCCAAGCGGTCGATCTCCCGGAACAGCGCCTCGATCTCCTCGATCACCTCGGGAGGGGCAGGAGCGGGCGCGGGAGCAGCGTCCGCGGCGTCGCCGTTGACCAGCGCCATGATCTCGCCCAGCTTGGCCTGCACCGCGTCGCTGCGGCCCGCCCGGACCAGGCGCGCCACCTCCGCCAGGATCTCGTTCAGTCGCTTGTCCCGCTCCGTCTGGGGCGGGGCCGGGCCGCGGGCCGCCGGGGGCGGCGCCCCGAGGGCCGCCCCCG
>JAWLGW010000758.1:0-4059 GCA_041690735.1 Planctomycetota bacterium | reverse complement strand
GATCTCCTGCAGGAACGGCTCCACCCGGTGCGGCACGCCCGCCGCCGCGTAGGCCTCGCGCACAGGCGCCGCGGCCTCCTCGGACCCGGCCAGGTGAAGGAACGCCACCTCGGCCCCGCGGGCGGTCGAGGCCGAAGCGGCGATCCAGTGATTGATCGCCCGCGCGCCCTGGCTGCCGCCCATGACCAGCACCACCGGCAGCTCGTGGGGCAGGCCCAGGCGGGCCCGCGCCTGGGCGGGCGTGAGGGAGGCGGGCGGCAGCGCCCGCGCGCCCACGGGGGTGCCGCAGGCGACGCGCGGGCACGCGAGCGGCGTCTCCTGCCAGTTCACGTAGGCCTCCTGGGCCAGGCGCGCCAGCAGCGCGTTCGCCCGCCCTGGGACCGCGTTGGGCTCGAACAGCGCCACCGGCACCCCCAGCCACCGCGCCGCCAGGACCGGCGCCACCGAGGGGAAGCCGCCCAGGCCGAGGACGACGTCGGGCGCGAGCTCGGTCAGGGTCCGGCGGGCGGCCAGCAGCCCCCGGGCCTGACTCCAGGCGAACCGCGGCGCGCCGCGCACCCCGCGCCAGGGCGCGGTCGGCAGGGCCAGGTGCGGGAAGCCGGTGGGCTCGAGCAGGCGCCGCTCGAGGGGCTTGTCGCTGCCCAGGAACACCGCCGTGCTGCCCGGCGCCACCGCCTCGAGGGCCCGCGCCACCGCCACCGCTGGGAACAGGTGCCCGCCGGTGCCGCCGCCCGCGAACGCGACCCGCAGGGGCGGGAGCGGCTCGGCTTGGCCGAGGGGAGTGGCGGGCGCGGGCGAGGCGGCGCGACAAGGAGGTGCGAACGTACCGGCGGAGTCGACCGTCTCTTCGAGTCGACGAGGGGGAGCCCGAACCTCCGCCGGAGCGTCCCGGGGGGGAGTCTGGGGGAAGGGTGTCGCAGGATGGCCGCCGAATCGGGGCACCTCGCGCGAGTGCGGGTCCGTGGAGGGAAGGTCTCGGATGTCGTCCCGGAGCGAGCGCTCGCGTGAGGTGGCGCGACAAGGAGGTGCGGGCGTACCGGCGGACTCCACGGTGTGTCTCTGCCGATACGGGAGAGCCCGCACCTCCGCCGGAGCGCTCTTCGGGGGGGACGTGGGGGGCGGAGCCCCCCGCGAACCACACTGTTCGCTGCCGCGCTTCCCGCCCCGGCACTTCGCGACAGCCTCGGGGGGCGGAGGCCCCCCAGGAACCACACCGTAGGCCCCGGCCACGACGCCCGACTCCGCGACGACCTCGCTCACACAGCCCTCCAGTCGTCGGCCTGCTCCTCGTCGCCCTGCTCGTCGCCGTCGTCCTGGCCGTCTCGCTCCAAGAGCGGCTCGGGGTCGCGCCCCTCGGCGGCGACCCGCGCCAGCAGTCCCGCCACGCAGCAGGCCATGAGCAGTGAGGAGCCGCCGAAGGACACGAACGGCAGGGCGATCCCCTTGGGCGGCACCGAGGCGGTGGCGACCGCCACGTTGAGGGCCGACTGGATCCCCAGGATCAGCACCAGGCCCAGGGCCAGCAGGAAGGTGAAGGCGTCGCGGGCGCGGTCCACCGCGCGCATGCCGTAGGCCAGCAGCGCGACGAAGGCGAGCACCACCGCCACGGCGCCCACGAAGCCGAGCTCCTCGCCCACCAGGGCGAAGATGTAGTCGGTGTGGACCTCCTGCAGGAACAGCAGCTTCTGGTGCCCCGCGCCCAGCCCCTTGCCGAAGGGGCCGCCCGAGCCGATGGCGATGAGGGCCTGACGCGGCTGAAAGCCGGCGCCCATGGGGTCGGCGGCGGGGTCGAGGAAGCTGGCGATCCGCCGGCGGACGTAGTCGAGGCGCGTGGCGGCGAACAGCACCGCCAGCAGCACGGCCGGCGTGCCCAGCAGGGCCAGGTGACGCAGGCGGGCGCCGGCCGCCACCAGGATCGCGCCGCTCACGCAGGCCAGCAGGGCCGCGGTGCCCATGTCGGGCTCGATCGCCACCAGGCCCACCACGCCGCCGATCACCGCCACGCCGGGCAGGAGCCCCCGCAGGGTGCGCAGGGCGTCGCCCTGGCGCGCCGCCCAGGCGGCCACGAACACCGTGAGCAGGACCTTGGCCGCCTCGGAGGGCTGGCCGTTGATCGGGCCCAGGCGGATCCAGCGGCGGGCGCCGTTCACCTTGTGGCCCACCCCCGGGATCAGCACCGCGATCAGCAGGCCCGCCGTCAACACCAGCAGCAGGCCGGAGTGACGGCGGAGGCCGTCGAGGTCGGTGGTGCGGGCGAGCACGAACACGCCCGCGCCCAGCGCCACCCACAGCAGCTGGCGGCGGAGGAACAGGGTGGCGTCCTCCTGAGCGATCCCCGAGGCGGTGGAGCTGAACACCAGCACCACCCCCAAAGCGGTCAGCGCCGCCACCAGCAGGGTGATGGCGGCGGCCGTGCGGCTCGAGACGGGGTCGGAGGTGCGGCGCAGGGCGAGGCTGTCGAACAGGGTCACTTGCCGAGCCCCGCCAGCGCCAGCAGCCCCAGCACCAGGGCCGCGGTGTGGAAGCGGGTGACCACCTCGGTCTCGCGCCAGCCCTTGAACTCGAAGTGGTGGTGGAGCGGCGCGCACCGCAGCACGCGCTTGCCGGTCAGCTTGAAGGAGCCGACCTGCGCCATGACCGACAGGGCCTCGGCCACGAACACCCCGCCCACCAGGGCCAGCAGCAGCTCCTGCCGGGTGAGGACCGCGGCCACCGCCAGGACGCCGCCCAGGGGGAGCGAGCCGGTGTCGCCCATGAAGATCCGGGCGGGGTGGCGGTTGAGGCGCAGGAAGGCCACCAGGCCGCCCACCAGCGCGCCCAGGACCACCGCCACCTCGGCGCCGCCCGGCGCGTGGGCGATCCCGAACCCGGCGGCGGCGGCGGGGGCCGCGGCGGCGGCGGCGATCGCCGCGTACACGCCGAAGGCGACCAGGGCGCAGCCGCCGGCCAGGCCGTCCAGCCCGTCGGTCAGGTTGACCGCGTTGCTCGAGCCGGTGAGCAGGAAGGCGGTCAGCAGCACGAAGCCCGCCCCGCCCAGGGCGACCTGCCAGCCGGTGAAGGGGACCGCCAGCGTGGTGAGCTCACCCGCGGCGGGGCCGCCCCACCCCCAGGAGGCGCCGAGGTGGGCTCGCACCAGCAGGAAGCCGCCGACCGCCGCGCCCAGCACCAGCTGGCCCGCCAGCTTCTGCCGCGGGGTCAGGCCCTGGGTGCGCTTGGCGCCGAAGGTCTTGGCCACGTCGTCGGCGAAGCCGAGGCTGCCCAGGCCGAACAGGGTGACCAGGAGCACCCAGGTCTCGGCCGCGTCCCAGCGGGCGAACAGGAGGGCGCTGACCCCGGCCGCGGCCAGGATCCCGATCCCGCCCACGATCGGCGTGCGACGCTTGCCGGCGTGTAGCGCGTTGAGGGTGTCCGAGTCGGACTTGTCCTCGCGGTCGGCGAACTGCCGCGCCCGCGCCAGGCGCTCCAGCCAGGGCAGGAGCACGCTCGCCAGGACCAGGGCGGAACCCGCGGCGCAGGCCGCCCGGAACACGTCGCCGAGCAGTCCGCCCGGCACCAGGGCCTCGCACAGTCGCGCCAGCATGTCTCTCTCTCCCCGTAGCCCGTGCCCGTGCCCGTGCCCGTGCCCGTGCCCGTTAGGCCGCTCGCTTCACCGCTGCCGCCCGCCCCTCGAGCCGCTGCGCCACGAGCTCCACCGCCTCCTCGAGGCGATACGCCCGCGAGGCCTTGAACAGCACCGTCTGTCCTGTGGTCAGGCGCGGCGCCAGGGCCTGGGCGACCCCGGCCGCGTCCGCGACCTCGACCACGGCGGTCAGACCCGCCTCGCGCGCGCCGCGCGCGATCTCGGCGGCCTCGTCGCCGACGGTGATCAGCCAGGCCACGCCGAGGCGGGCGACCTGCCGGCCCACCGCCCGGTGCAGGGCGGCGCTCTCGGGGCCCAGCTCGCGCATGCCCCCCAGGACCACCCCCCGGGCGGCCGGCGCGGCGGCCGCGGCGAAGGTCTCCAGGGAGGCGCCCACGCTGGTGGGGTTGGCGTTGTAGGCGTCGTCGATCAGCGTGACC
>JAWLGW010000757.1:0-4060 GCA_041690735.1 Planctomycetota bacterium | reverse complement strand
GGTAGTCGCCGATCCGCTGGGGGAGCCGGTCGAGGGGCGTCTCCCCCACCGCGCGGGCGGCGCCGCTGCCGCGGGCCCGGCGGCGCGAGCCGCGTCCGCTCGACTCCTCCGGCTGGGTGGTGCGGCCGGTGGCCCGCCGGGGGGTCCGGCGCGTGGTCCGGCGGGCGTGACGGTCGGAGCCACGCCCCTGCGCGGCCCGCCGCCGGCTGAGGCGGCTCGACCGGCGCGGGTGGGCGGCGAAGGGGTTGGGGGGGTCGTCGGGTCCGCGCGCCGGCACCGGGGTGCTGTGGCCGCAGGGGCAGCGCCGCCGCTTGGGCCCGCTCCCCGGGAAGGCGACGAACGGGCGCCGGCAGGCGCGGCACGTGCGTCGCGCCGCCTCGATGGCGGCCCGGCACAGCAAGAACTCCTGGGGGGTGATCGCCTTGGCCCGGATCAGCGCCTGGCCGACGGCGCTCAGCGAGGCGTGCCCCGCCCGCAGCTCCGCCAGGATGGCGTCACGCCGCTCGGGCCGCAGCTGCGTCGCGAGGTAGGCGAGGAGGAGCCCGTCGGATCGGAGCATGGCTCCTCATGGTAGCGGAAAGACCGTAGCGGTTAGCGGCTAGCAGTTAGCCCGCATTTCTCAGGAATCCGGCGCTGCCAATCAGCGCTTCACATCAGAGGCAGGGCCGGATTCCTGTGAAGTGCGGGCGAACCGCTGCTTCAATCCAGCGGCTCCCGCTGCAGGGCGCGCCGCACGCGCCGCGGGAGGACCTCCAGCCAGCCGTCGAGGATGTTGCCCTGCACGCGGCGGAGGCGCGTGATCGACAGCCGGTAGGTGATGAAGGCCTGGATCTCGGCGCTCTCCGCCGCGGCGAGGTCGGCGAGGTCGTCGAGGACGTCGCGCGGCACCGCCGCGCCCGCCTCGAGCATGTCGCGGGTCGCCTTGAGCCGCTCCTCGGCCAGGATCCGGTTGGCGCGGCTGGCCTCGATCCGGGCCTTGGAGGTGCGGATGTCGCGGATCGCCCGGCGGACCTCCAGCACGACCGTCGCCTCGAGGGCGTGCAGGTTCGCCTCGGCCCGCTCGACGTCCAGCCGCGCCTGGCGCAGGCGCGCCCGCTCCGACCGCAGGAACAGGGGCAGCTCCAGCTCGAGGCCCACGGTCCAGGTGTAGAACCGGCCGCTGCCCATGGCGGTCCAGGCGCTGTGGTGGCCGCGGCCCAGGCCGTCCTGCTGCCAGGTGCCGAAGGCGTTGAGCTGGGGGAGCACCCCGTTCTCGGCCACCCGCAGCGAGCGGCGGGCGGTGTCGAGGGCCAGCAGCCCCTGCCAGTAGTCAGGGCGCCGGGCCAGGGCGGCCTGGATCGCGGCGGCCGGGTCGAGGGTCGGCTCGGGCACCAGGCGCGGCAGGTCGACCGGCACCACGAACAGGTCCCACTTGCCGGCGTCGCTGCTGGGGCGGGTGAGGCGAATGATCTGGTCGCGGGCCGACTCCAGCGCGTTCTCGGCGATGATCACCGCCTCGCGCCGCTGGGCCACGCCGGCCTTGGCGATCGTCACCTCGAGCTTGGTGCCGGCGCCGTGCTCCTCGCGCTTGCGCTGGTCGGCCAGGAACTGGAGCGCGCTGCTGAGGGAGCGCTCCTGGAAGCGCAGCTCCTCCTCGGCCCGAACCAGGCCCCAGTAGGCGTCCTCGATCGCCAGCACCGCGCTCATGTAGGTGGTGGCGAGCTCGGCGTCGCTGCTGAGCGCCTGGTTCTTGGCGATCTCGAGGGGCGCCAGGTTGACGTCGAGGCCGAAGCCGCGCAGCAGCGGCTGGCTGACGGTGAACTGGAGCTGCGGCGTGAGGGCGCGGGTGCCGGTGACCACGAAGGGGTTCTGGGTCTCCCGGCGGGCCTCGGTCCAGGTGAGGCCCAGCTGGGTGCCGGTGGGCAGCCGCCAGGCCAGGCCGGTGTCGACGCTCCAGGCCTGCGTCGGCAGCACCGACAGGCCGCCGTTGAACTGAGCGGGCTGGCGGGCCTCGGTGTACGAGGCCCGGCTCGACAGGATCGGGTCGAACACCCCCCGCTCGATCGGCACCTGCTCGGCCGTCGCGCGGGCGACCAGCAGCTGGATCAGGTAGTCGGGGTTGTTGGCCAGGGCCTCGCCGATCGCCTCCTGCAGGCTGAGGTGCACCACCTGCTCGCGGGGCTGGAGCACGGGCGTCAGCTCGTCCGCCGAGAACTCGCGCACCCGGGCCTCCTCGAGCCCCAGAGCGCCCTCGGCCGAGACCCGGGCGCGCTCGCGCTGAATCCGCTCCAGCTCGCCCTGAATGCGCGCGATCTCGTCGGGCCGCTCGACCTGGATCTCCTCGCCCCGCACGGTGGGCCAGTCCGCGTCGGGCGGGACGTCTCCCCGGGGCGCCCGGCTCCCGCCCGGGCGGCCCGGCCCGGGCCGCTCCTGACCGTCGGGGAGGACGCCGCCCGGCGGGGCGTCCGGCAAGGGCGGCCGGCCCGGCTCGACATCGCGGCGAGCGGGGGGTTCGGGGTGGTCGCCGGGGGTGACGGGCGGCTCATCCAGGGCGCCCGGCGCCTCTCGCGGCTGCTCGGTGGGCGCGATCTCCCCGGGCCCCGCGTCGTCCTGCGCTGGGGCGAGGGGCGCGATCGCCAGGAGCATGGAGCCCAGGATCAGCGCGAGGCGCACCCGTCGAATCATCTGTGATCCTTCCCCCCTACACCCGCAGGGGCCGGATTGTAGCGGGAGAGGTGCCGAATGGCCCAGGGACACCGGGAGTTAACGGAGCAGCTCGCTCGCCGGCTCGAGGACCTTGGCGATCACCTCGCGGCCCAGCTCGAGGAAGCAGCGGGCGGTGCGGCTGGCGGGTGCGTGCTCGAACACGGGCAGGCCCAGCTGGGTCGCCTCGTTGAGCACGCCGCCGTCGAACACCAGCACGCTGTCGAGGAGCTCCACCCCCAGGGGCCCCGTGGCGTCCTCGCCGATCGAGGCGACGTCGCCGTCCCGCAGCAGCCGCACCGCGAACACCCGCATGTCTCGACGCAGGCAGCAGGCGGCGTCGATCGTCTCCTCCAGGGCTCGGGCGGCGAAGGCGGTCTCGGTGATCGGGATGAGCAGCACGTCGGCCGCGGCCAGGGCGTTCTTGGCCAGCGGGCCGAGGTCGGGGGGCGCGTCGATCACCACGGCCCGATACCGCTGCCGGGCGAGCTCCAGGCCGCGCTCCAGGCAGGACTGCCCCGCCTCCCCCATGCGGTCGAGCTCGGCCCCCAGGCCCTGCAGCCCCGGCCCGCCCGGCCACACGTCCAGCCCCGCGGGGCGCCGGACCGCGCGGGTGTCCTCGAGCAGGCTCCAGGGCTCGCTCAGGCGGGCGGCGCTGCGCCCCGTCGTCATCCGGGCCAGGCCCAGCCCCTCCGTGGCGTCCCCCTTGGCGTCGAGGTCGAGCAGGAGCGTCCGCTGCCCCGCCAGGGCCAGCATCGCGGACAGGTTGGTGGCAATCACCGTCCGGCCGATCCCGCCCTTCTGGCAGCCGACCAGGATCACCGGGGCCAGCGCCTCGCTCACCGGGACCTCCGACGCAGCGCGTCTCGACCCCAAAGGGTAACCAGCCTGGCCCGCCCGGTCACGGGGCGACGCGTGCTAGCTGGACGCGACGCCCATCTTGTGGTGTCCTTTGCGCGCGCCGCGATGAGGCGATAAAGTGGACGGCCGAGGTCCACTTCCAGGGAGGGCGAATGGCCAAGTACGCGCTGGTGTCCGACATTCACGCCAACCTGGAGGCCTTCACCGCCTGCCTGGAGGTGATCGAGAGCCAGGGCTGCGACCGGATCGTGTGCCTGGGCGACATCGTCGGCTACGGCGCGAACCCGCGCGAGTGCATCAAGCTGGTCCGCGACTACGACATGCTCACGATCGCGGGCAACCACGACTTCGCCTGCATCGGCAAGACGAACATCAACTACTTCAACAGCTACGCGAAGGAGTCCACCCTGTGGACCCGCAAGGTGACGACGGAGGAGGACAAGGAGTTCCTCAACAGCCTGCCGCTCGTCGACTACCACGACGACTTCACCGTCGTGCACGGCACGCTCTACTCGCC
>JAWLGW010000756.1:0-4064 GCA_041690735.1 Planctomycetota bacterium | reverse complement strand
CCAGCCCGGGCTGGGCCTCGAGCCCGGCGAGGGCGAGGAGCGCAGCCTCGCGCCGGGCGAGGCCCTGGAGCTGGGCTTTCCGGTGGCAGAGTTCCTGGGGCTCGAGCGACCCGGTCGGTACACGATCATCGCCGAGTTGCCCGATGGCACCGCCAGCGCGCCCGCGCGGGTCGAGCTGCTTCGGCCGGCGCCCGAGCAGCTGGGCTACACCCCCCTCAGCGAGGGCCACGGCCTGGAGGGCTTGCTGGCCTGGCGACAGGACGGCGCGCTCCAGCTGCGCCGGTTGAGCTCCGGCAGCCGGGTCGACGTACGCACCGGGCTGCGCCTAGCCGCCGAAGGAGCCGACGGACCGGTCACCGTCTCCACCGGACCTGCGGACAGTCCGCCCGACCTGGACCTGGTCGCCTGGCTCTGCGGCGAGACGCTGCACGCGGCGCTGCTGCGGTGGGCGCAGGAGGCGGCGCGCCCGGAACCCTGCCCGCTGCCGGGGGTCCGGTCGCTGATCGGTCCCGCGCTCGCCGGCGAGGGAGAGGGTGAGGGGACGGCCCTGGCGCTGGTGCAGGGGGCGACGGGCCTCGCGGTCCAGCCGGTGCACCTGCGCGGCCGGTGGGAGCCGGGCGCGCCCCGGCCGCTCCCCTGCGGCGGGTCGCCGACGTGGAGCCGGGCCCTCCACCAGGGCGCGGCGTCGCCCCGGGTCGTGCTGGCGAGCGCGCAGCAGCGGACCGTCACCCTGCAGGGCCTCACGGTGGCCGACGAGGGAGGGCCGTGGTTCGGGGTGAGCTGGCCGTGGCGGCTGCTGAGCGCTGCGGCGACCGTGCTCCCCGGCGGCGACGCCGTGGGCGCCGTGGTGGGGGCGCTGCCCGACGACCCGGCCGCCTTGCGCAGCGCCCGCTGGCGGTGGCGCGCCGACGGAGAGCTCGAAGTGGACGCTCCCGAGCGGTGGGCCTGGCGTCCGGCGCAACCGCTCACCGACGTCCGCTGCGCGGTGGACGTGGAGGGCGCGGTCCACGCCCTGGTGCGGGTGGCAGACGGTCGGTGGGGCTACCTCCAGCCCGGCGCCGAGGTCGAGCCCCTGCCCGCGCTGCAGCGCTGGCTGAGCCCGCCGCTGCTGACCTTCTCCAACGGCGTCCGTCCGATCGCCCTCGGCCTCGACGAGCGCGGCGTGGCGCGGGTGCCGATCGGCTTCGACCTCCAGGACTCCCTCGACCCCGAGGCCCTGGCGGAGCCGACCTTCTCGGGCTGAGCGCCTCCTCCGCCAGCGCCGCGCGGCTGCTATGCTCGTCCCCGCGTGAAGCCCCGCTACTGCAGGGAGTGCGGCGCCCCCGTGGCGCGGATCGAGGAGCCGGCGGCGGGCCGGCCGGTGGTGGTGGTGTGCCCCGAGTGCGGCTGCCGCGAGGGGCAGCGCCCGCACGTCTCGGCCGCCGGACTGCTGCGGCGCGAAGGGCCTGACGGGACCGAGGTGCTCCTGGCCCGCCTCCGACCCGAGGCGACCTACGGGGCGGGCCGATACGTCGTGCCCGCCCGGCCGGTGGAGTGGGGCGAGGACGCGCGCGACGCGGTCCTGCGCGCCTTCTGGGAGCTGGCAGGGCTGCGGGTGCGCGTGCGCGCCGCCTACGACGTCCACTCCAACTTCTCCGACCCCGAGGACCTGCTGGTCCACACCTGGTTCGACGTCGGGCTCCAGGGCGACCAGACGCCGGTGGCGGGCGCCGACGCCGACGCGGTCGAGTACCACCCCCTCCGCCGCCTGCCCGAGCTGGCCCACGCCACCGACGGGCTGGTGCTGGAGCGGCTGGCCCGCGACGGCGCCCCCGAGAAGCCCGACGCCGACGTGTCGGCGCGCCTCCACCGGCAGAAGCGGAAGTACCGGGAGCTGCTGGAGGCCTACAGCAACGAGCTCATGCGCGGCGCCTGGGTCAACGACCTCCACCACCGGCTGGCGAAGCTCGAGACGGCGGCCGAGGTCGCGGGCGAGGCCACCCGACAGATCTCCGCTCGCCCCGAGGTCGACGTGGCGCGGATCTGGCGGCTGGGGCCGCCCGACCGGTGCGACCGCTGCGTGTGGGCCGAGCGGTGCCCTCGGCAGCGGTGCCTGCACCTGGTGGCCACCGGCACCGCCCCCGAGCCCGAAGACGAGACGGGCCTCCGGCGGGAGAGCGCGGTCGACCCCGAGCTGGAGCGGATCCCGCCGATCCACGGGGTGCCGGCCGCCGACGTGGCCCTCAAGGGGACCCCGCAGCGGGCCGAGCTGCCGGGCGCGGGCGCGCGGCCCCGCCGGTTCGAGGGCTTCCCCCTGGGCGTGGGCGAGGAGCTCCCCGGGGTCCTGGGCCTCGTCAGCGAGGAGCCCATGGAGCCGGGCGCGCGGCGGCTGTTCGGCGTGGTGGCGCACCACGTGGGGACCCTGATGCGCAACGCCCGCCTGGTCGACGACCTGCGCCTGGCCAACCAGGTCAAGCTGGGGTTCATCGCCCGCATGTCGCACGAGCTGAAGACGCCGCTCACCGCGATCCTCGGCTACGCGGACTTGCTCAAGGCGGAGCTCATGGCGGAGGGCCACACCCTCGGCGCCGACGGCGCCGCCACGATCGAGGAGTCGGGGCGGGCGCTGCTCGACCTGGTGGAGACGATCCTCGAGCTGGCCAAGCTGCAGACGGGCGCGATCCGGCTCCGCTGCGAGCGGATCTCCATGCGCGAGGTGGTCGAGGAGCTGCTGCCGCGCCTCGGGGCCCGGGCGCGCGACAAGCAGATCGCCCTCCGCCTGCTCCCGGCCGGCGGCGAGGGCACCCCCCAGGACGAGGACGACGACCGGGTGTGGGCGGACCGGGGCCGCCTGCGCGAGGTGCTGGGACACCTCCTCGACAACGCGATCAAGTTCACCGAGCGAGGCGAGGTCGAGGTCCGGGTCGAGCCTGGCGAGGCGCGGGTGGTGTGCAAGGTGCGCGACACCGGCATCGGGATCGCGCCCGAGGACCACCGCCGGATCTTCGACGCCTTCTCGCAGGTCAGCGAGAAGATCCACATCGACTACGGCGGCCTCGGCCTGGGCCTCGCGCTGGCCCGCATGCTCACCGACCTCATGGGCGGCGAGGTCGGCGTCGAGTCGCAGCTGGGGGAGGGGAGCACCTTCTGGTTCGCGCTGCCGCGCTTCGCTACGGAGGCGCAGAGGGGCTAGGGTTTGTCTGAAAACGCGTCGGCACCAAGACCCTACCGGCCCAAGGGGCCTAAACTTGGCAGTTGTCCCAGAGGTCGTCGCGGACCCCGACCTCGGCGGTGATCGCTCACCATGCCGCCACGCAGCCTCGCGGCCCGGGCGGGCACCCTCCCTCCGGGTTTTCCTGTCGGGGAACGCCACCACGAGAAGGCCCCGGACGGGGCGGACCCTCCTGGGATCCGTGCCGCCGGACGACCTGCGTTCCCCTGCCGTACGAGCTCGTCATGGCTGCTTCGCTGGCGCACCTCCCCCGAGCGCGGCGGCCCGCGTCTTCCGTCGCCTCTCGGCGGCGGCAAGCGCCCGCCGCTTGGCGGCCTCTCGGCGCTGCTCCCGCCTGGCGGCGGCCTGCGCGTACTGCGCCGTCCAGGCGGCGAGGACCTCGGGCATGCGGTCGTAGCCGCGGTCTCGTGCTGCGCGGGCCCCGACCAGGTCCGCGTCGTCCTCGTAGCTGCAGCTCCGGCAGCGGAAGTGGCTGCCGAGGCGGTTCCTCGGGTTCCAGTAGCGGCAGAGCGGGCAGGTGGTGGAGTTCCTCCAGCCCGACACCGGCACCGCCAGCACGCCCTGCTCGTCAGCGAGGCACGTCAAGCGCTGCTCGACCCGGCCCGGCCGCCAGGGGGCGAGTGCGCGCCGGCCGGCTCTCGTCTGTCCTCGCCGCTTCCCCCGCTTGATACCGCGCAGGTCCTCGAACGCGACCGCGCGCAGCCGCTCCCAGGGAAGGCGCAGGGTCGCCTCGCAGATCAACTCGCGCTGATCCGGCGACTGCTGAAGACCCTCGACGGGTTTTCAGACAAACCCTAGTCGTCGTCGTCCCCGTCGTCGCCCCCCTCGCCCTCCTCGTACTCGTAGTCGTCGT
>JAWLGW010000755.1:0-4067 GCA_041690735.1 Planctomycetota bacterium | reverse complement strand
CTCCTCGATCACCGCCTTGAGCCGCTTCTCGAACTCGCCCTTCACGCTGGCGCCCGCCTGCAGGGCGCCCATGTCGAGGCCGTACAGCTCGGTGCCGCTCAGCAGGTCGGGCACGTCGCCCTCGGCGATCTTGAGGGCCAGGCCCTCCACCAGGGCGGTCTTGCCCACGCCCGCCTCGCCCACGGCGATGGGGTTGTTCTTGCGGCGGCGGGCCAGGATGTCGACGACCTGCCGGATCTCGGCGTCGCGGCCGAAGATCGGGTCGATCAGGCCCTCGCGGGCCCGGCCGGTGAAGTGCACGCAGAACTTGCCGATCGCGGTCCCCTCGCCGCCCGCCTCGGCGCTGCCGGCGCCTGCGGCGGTGGGCGAGGTGGCCGAGGCGAAGGCGGCCTGCTCGCTGGAGTTGACCACGATCTTGCCGTAGTTCTTGTTGAGGTCCTCCTTCGAGACGGCGTCGCTGAGGAGGTCCACGTAGTCCCCGGCGCCCAGGCGGGCGGGGCTGGCGAGCAGCGCCTGCAGCAGGTTGCCGGAGCGGATCTCGGCCAGGCCGTGCTCGATCGAGGCGATCACCCAGGCCTGCTGGAACCACTCCATGAGGACCGGCGAGAACACCGGCCGGCCGCCGTTGCCGGTCTTGAGCGAGTCGAGGTGGGCCACCAGGGCGCGGCTGACCCGGGCCCGGTCGACGTCGTAGTGGACCAGGATGTGGTGCACGTCGGCCGAGGCGTCCTCGAGCATGGCCTGGACCATGTGCTCGACGGTGACCTCGTAGTTGGTGCGCGAGACGCAGATGCCGGCGGCGGTCTCCAGAGACCGCTTGCAGAACGTGTCGAGTCGGCCGACGAGGGCCTTGAGGTCAACGGCCACCATGGAGGGCTCCTTCGCAGAGAATGCGGACGTGGCGGGACTCGGGCGCGGGTGTGCCGAGCCAGGTGGACCAGCCGAGGAGGGCGCTCGCGGCGCCGAGCCGGGTCTCCGGCACGGCGTCCTCCGCGAGGCGGACCTCGAGCTGGCAGTCGAGGAAGTCGCTGTTGAACAGGTCGACCAGCTCGCGCAGGGGCGCCAGCAGGTCGCCGCCTGGGAGCAGGCGGACGTAGGTGTCGAAGTCGGCGGCGAGCACGACCAGCCGGAAGGTGGAGCTCCGGTCGAGGATCGTGGTGCCGAGGTAGGTCTCCTCGCCCAGGCGGGGACCGCCCGCGCCCAGCTGCAGCTGCTGGTCGGCCGGGATCGGCAGGTAGCGGGCGACGAACGGCTCCACCCAGGCCTCGGCGGCGGGGAGGAGCGCGCGCGCCGCCGCCTCCAGGCTGGCCGCCGAGCGGGGCTCCTGGGACAGCAGCCCCGCCAGGGCGAGGAGCTGCAGCCCCGGGACGGCGTGCTCGTCCGGCAGGTGGTCGCGCTGGACGTGGAGCAGGCAGGCCAGCCGGTGCGAGTAGTAGTCGCTCCCGTCGGGGCGGAAGCGGACCGCGTACCGGTAGCGCTCCCAGGCCCGATACAGGAGCGACAGCAGGCGGTGCTGGAACAGGTCGTAGAAGCCGCGCTCGAGGCTGTCGGGCTCCTGCTGGAGGAGGTCCTCGGTGTAGCTGGCCGGGAGCGGGGAGGAGGTCCCGTACAGCCCCAGGAAGGTGGCGAACAGCCGGTACCGATCGGGCGCCTCCGCGGCGGCGTCGCCCGCGGGGGTCGCCGGCTCCTCCTCGGAGACCCGCGCCACGTCGGCCGTGGGGAAGCCGAGGTCGAGCTCGGCGCTGAACCGGATCACCTCGTCGGCGGCGGGCCCCTGCTCCCCCACCCGGGCGGCCTCGGGGTACAGCGCCTGCAGCAGGCGCACCGCCTGGAAGAAGGAGTACTCGTGCCCGGAGCCCAGGAGGGAGCGGACTACAGGATGGAGCGATCGCCGCAGCGCGGGGGCCACGTGTGCTCCTCTCCGAACTTCTTGCCGCGCACCGTCAGCTGGCTGAAGGCGTTCAAGCTCACGTACTGGGCGAGGAACCGCTCGAGCACGCTCCCGAACAGGAACACCTCCCCCTCGCCCCCGAACTTCTCCTCGTCGAGGGTCAGCGCCACGCCCACGCCCCGGACCGTCGCCCCCTGGTGGATCCGCAGCCGCGGCTCCCGGCCGATCGCCACGATCCCGGCCAGCTTGCGGTCGAGGGCCCGCTCCGCCTGCCGGTCGGTGGGCGCCCGGAAGTCGTACAGGCGGAGCACCTCTCGCAGGGCCTCCACCTGCAGCAGCGACAGGTAGTTGAGCGACAGGTGGGAGATCAGCGACCAGAACACGTCCCCCCGCAGCGGCGGCGGGACGGGCGGGGTGGGGGGCGTGACGTTGGTGAAGGTCGCGAAGCTGGGCGAGTCGGGGGTGGCCTGGTCGAGGTCCCCCAGCCCCAGGGAGGTGGGCAGGTCGCGGTTGGAGCAGGTCAGCTCCAGCGACACGGTCTCGTCGTCGGAGACCGCGGGGGCGCCGCCCTCCAGGAAGGTGACCCAGGTGTCGGTGCCCGAGGTGGTGAGGGCCTCGGCGATCCGCAGCTTGTAGAGGAGCGTCTCGGGGCCGTCGACGCGGAAGGTGCGGAAGAAGGGGGCGTACTCCCGGCGGCGCTGCTCGCCGCGGCGGACGCCCTGCACCCGGTCGACCGAGAAGATCTCGTAGTGCTGCGGGGAGCCCGCCGGGCGGGCCTTGTACTCGACCCGCTTGCGGTCCAGGCGGATCGGGTCGGCCGAGTGGGCCACCAGGTTCACGACCGGCGCGCAGTTGAGGAGCACGTTGGAGGCGTCGATCGGCGGGATGTCGTGGGGGAGGTGGTCGAGGTCGAACACCAGCTCCAGCGCGCCGCCGCCGGCCGCCCCGCCCAGCTGCGCCAGCGGCGCCAGGCCTCGCAGCTCCACGAACATGAACTTGGCCGGGAAGGCGAAGTACTCCTGCAGCAGCCGGAACCCCGGGAAGGCGTTGCGCGGCTGGGGGACCAGCGCCTCGTCGGCCTCGAACCCCAGGGGCACGACCTCGGCGCCCTCGAGGGCCACCTCGTTCCCCTTGGCGTCGCGGGCCCGAACGCCCTTCACGTAGCGGCACAGGGTGAGGTACAGGGCCCGGCTGGCGGCGCTGGTGCCGGCCAGGTGGAGGCGGAGCCGCTCCAGGCCCAGCTTGCCGAGGGCGGCCTTCTTGCCGAGGGTGAGCCGCACCAGCAGGTAGGGCGAGCCCGAGGGGCCCACCTCGACCTCGTCCACCTCCAGGGGGACCAGGGGCGTCTCCCCCGTGGTCCGGAACACGCAGGGCGTGCCGTCGATCGGCGCCGAGGCGAGCTCGGCGCCGCGGGGCACCGTCTGCAGCTTGCTGGCCGCCTTGGGCTTGAGCTGGAACTGGGCGATCGCCATGGAGGGGATCGGCCGCAGGTAGTGGGGCCAGAACAGCTGCAGCAGCGAGTGCGTCAGCTCGGGGAGCTCGTCGTCGAGCTTCTCGCGGATGCGGGCGGTGAGGAACGCGAAGCCCTCCAGCAGCCGCTCGACGTCCGGGTCGACCCCGGGCTGAGCCAGCCAGCCGGCGCTCTCGGGGTTGCGGTCGGCGAACTCGCGCCCCAGCTCGCGCAGGTACGACAGCTCGTCCTGGTAGTACTTGTTGAACACCGCTCGCCTCAGCGCTGCAGGGTGATGCGGCCGGAGGGGTCCATGCGGATCAGGTAGCTCACCCAGGCGTTGGCGCTGGAGGTCGTCAGGCGAGCCTGCAGCTGGTACTGGAGCTTGAGCTGGGTCCGCTCCTCGTTCTCCACGTGGATCACCTCGACGTCGCTCAAGCGCGGCTCGAACTTGGCCACCAGCTCCTTGATCCGCCGCTGCATGCGCGACACCGACTCAGGGAACCCGTACACGATCTCGGAGGGCGGCGGCACGCCATAGTCGAGCTGGGCGGGGGCGTGCCCCTCTCGGGCGTTGAGCAGGCGGGTCAGGTTGCGCTGGATCGAGTGGATCAACCGGTTGGTGTTCTCGACGGCGGTGTGGCCGGCCACCGGCTCTTCACCGCTGCGGAGCCGCTCGAGGAGGGTCTGCTCGCGTGCCATGGTTCGGGTTCGCGCTGTGCTGCC
>JAWLGW010000754.1:0-4068 GCA_041690735.1 Planctomycetota bacterium | reverse complement strand
GTGCGCGAGGGCGCGGCCGACCGGCTGGGCGTCCGGGCGGGCGAGGTCACCGACCCCGCCGAGCGCGCGCTGCTGGAGCGCGGCCTGGAGACGGTCTCCGAGATGCGACTCGAGATCATCGAGAGCAACGAGATCCGCGCCGACCACAACCAGGGCCGGGTGCGGATCTCCACCGGCCTGCTCAACGAGCTGTACGCCCGCGCCGAGAGCGTCCCCCCGGCCGAGCGCGCCGCCTTCCGGGCCCGCACCCTGGCGCTGATCTTCGGCCACGAGGCGGCCCACGCCAGCGGCACCCGCGCCGAGCGGGTGGCCGACGCCGAGGCGGTGCGGATCCTCGAGCTGTCGCGGATCGGCGCCACGGGTCCGCTGTCGAGCGCCGAGATCCGGGCCACCGTGGACGCGTTCAACCGGCCGCTCGGCTCCTCCTGGGTCGACAACTACTTCAACCGGCTGCGGGGCCTGTTCCGCTATGGCTCCCCCTCGACCCGGGTCGAGAACCTCGAGCGCACGATGCGCGGCCAGGAGGATCCCCTGGCGCGCTACCGCCGCGCCGACGGCACCCTGCGCTGGAACGAGGTCGTCCGGGACCGGGCGCTCAAGGAGGGCGTCGGCCTGGCGCACTTCGGCCTGGCCCTGTTCCTGCAGGAGGTCGCGCGGGTCGCCGCCACCGGCGCCCGGGCCCGGATCGAAGAGTTCTTCGAGGGCCTCATGACGACGGACTTCTACAAGCACTACGGCCTGTTCGTCGCCGGCGCCCGGGTCGGTGAGGTCGCCTACACCCGCTACCTGCAGCAGTACGTCAAGCCGCGCTTCATCAACGGCATGCTCAAGACGAACCTGGTCCTGGCCGCCGGCATCGCCCTGCCGCTCATCGTGGAGGGCAACTTCGAGGGGCGCGCCTTCGCGATCTCGGTCACCTCGCTGGGCCTCTCCTCGGCGGCGGTCAAGGCCGGGGTGCGGGGGATCAGCTGGGTGACCGGGCTGAAGGAGGCCCAGACCAGCGGTCGCCTGGCCCGGTTCGGCGTGGCCGGCAGCCGCCTGATGCGCTTCGGCGGCTGGTTCTACACCGCGGCCGAGCTGGCGGTGGTCCTGTTCGTGGCCGAGAAGATCGACCGCGAGGTCAACGCAGTCCTCGATCGCCGCGCAGCCCGTGACGCGCTCGCCGACGCGGGCGAGGAGTTCCTGCGGGTGGCGGGCGACCCGGCCACGACGCCCGAGGTGCTGGCGGCGGCCGCCGACGCCTACCACGAGGCCTGGATCGAGTACCGCAACTTCCTGTTCGAGCCGCTCCACATGGACGAGGCCATGCTCGCCGGCCGCCTGGAGGAGCTGGCGCGGCGGGCCAAGATCAAGGCCGACGAGCGGGAGGCGGCGCTGTCGCGGATCCGCGATCACGCCGCCCTGCGGCGAAACATCGAGCGCCGCTACGGCAGCCTGGAGGCCTACGCCGCCTCCCTGACCCGGGACGCCGAGGCCGAGATCGAGCGCGACGTGAACAAGTACATCAACTCGTACAACCTGACCCGGGACCGGAACCTCGAGGAGGTCTACCGCGGCAACCGCCGCGGCGAGCCGCTGCTGGCCGACGTGTCGCACCTCGACTGGCTGCTGGCGGGCGGCCGCGCCGGCGCGCCGGGCGACCCGCTGGGCTCCCGCACCGACGTGTTCGCCAGCTGGGGCCGCGACCGCGCTCGCGCCTCGCTGCGCGACGCGCTGGAGGGCGCCTCCAGGAACCGGATCGAGGCCTACGACGACGAGGCGGAGGTCCTGGCCACCGTCGCCACCAGGCTCCGCGACGCCGGCCGCGCCGAGATGGCCGACGAGCTCGACGACCGGCGCATGGGCGTCATGGTCCTCAAGCAGGCGGACCAGCGCCTGATCGACGGCGAGGGCCTGATCGACACCCGCGACAAGCAGGGCCTGATCGACCGGGTCAACGAAATGGTCGAGGAAGCCCGCTAGGGAGAGGCTGGCCGCTTGGCGCGTAGGCATGGCCTGATCGAGACGCGGACCGGGCAGCGGGCGCGGGGGCTCCCTGCGGCGGCGGCGCTCGCGCTGCTGCTGGCCGCGGCGCCGGCGGGGGCGCAGCCCGTGGCCCCCGCGTCGCCCGGCGGCGACCTCGCCTTCGGGGTCGAGCTGGAGCTGGTGGGGGTGGGGCCGCAGGTCCGCACCACCGCCGAGCGCACGCCCGAGGACTACCGCCGGGTCCTCGCTCCGGTCGTGCGTCACCTCGGCGGCGACCCGGCCGCGATCGTGGTCCACGCCTACAGCACCACCGCGCCGGATGGGAGCCAGCGCCCCCTCCTGCGGGCGGAGTACACCGACGCGCGCGGGCGCACCTGGCGGGTCATGCCCGAGTGGGTGGCGGGCGGGGGCCGGCAGCAGGTCGACTTCGAGCTGGTGACGCCCAAGCTCTCCAACCCCGCCGAGCTGGAGGGGGTGGTGCGGGCGCTGGCCGCATCGGGGGTCGTGCGCGAGGGTCTGCAGTCGTCCGCGCACATCCACGTGGACGGTCGCCGGCTGATCGGCCCCGGCGGCGACGCCACCGCGCTGATCAACCTGATCAACCTGCACGAGCGGTTCGAGCCCACCCTGCGCCGCCTGCTGTCGCCGGCCCGCGGGGCAGGCATCTTCAACCCGGGCGCGCCCGGGACCGGGGCCGAGGGCGCCTTCGTCAACCGCTTCAACCGGCCCCTGTACCTCGACCACCCCGACCTGCTGGCCGAGCTGGCGACGCTGCCGGCCGAGGAGCGCACCCGCGAGCGGGTGGAGGCCCTGTTCCGCGCTCGCTCCGGACGCGAGGCCGAGGTGCACGGCCTGTCGGAGCTCGGCACCAAGGGGTGGAAGTACCGCTCGCTCAACCTGGCGAACCTGCTCGACGTGAACCCCAGCCTGCCGCCGAGCAAGGGGAGCGTCGAGTTCCGCATGAACGACATCGACCTCACCGACCCGACCACGCACCGGCTGGAGGTCGAGCTGTACCGGGCGCTGGTGGAGCGGGCCCGCGCCCTGGCGGCGTCCGGCGAGGTGGTGCCCGCTCCGCCCGAGCGCCGCCTGGCGCCGGGCGAGGACCCGGCGGTGCGCTTCACCAGCGCCGACCCGGTCGAGGCGGAGGCGCAGGTGCGGGCCATGTTGCGGGAGCTGGGCCTCGACCCCGCCCGCTACGAGGCCTTGATCGGCCGCCACGTGCGCGCGCCGCCGGTGCCCACCGAGGCGAGCTTGCTGGAGCGGCTGGCGCGGGAGCCCCTGGAGGGGGCGCGCTTCGCCGCCGGCGGTCGCGCGGGCACGCTCGCGGAGGCCCTGGACGCGCTGCGCGCAGCCGGGGCGCGAGGGCCGCTCGAGGTGGCCGTCGAGGTGACGCCCGAAGAGCGAGCGGCCGCCTTGGAGCGCGCTCGCCGGCTCGCGGCGCGAGCCGGCGCGGCCCTCCACCTCGAGCGCGTGGCCCACGCCGGCGCCAGGCAGCCCGTCACGCCCCGCGAGCGGGTGACCGTCCGGACCGCCGGCGACGCGATCGTCCTGTCGATCGACGCCGAGGCCCTCCCGCTGGAGCGGGTGGAGCGGGTGGCGCGCCTGCTCGTCGCCGGGGTGCGCGGCGGCGCCGACGCCAGCGGCGCCCTGCCGCGGGGCGAGCGGACGCTGGTGGAGCGGACCCGCGCGCACCTCGCCGCCGTGGAGGGTCGCGCGCTCTCCGCCGCCGAGGCGGCCGCGGTGGAGGCGATCGCCGCCCGGGCAGGCAGTCAGGCCCTGCTCCCGCTGCTCGACTGGCAGCGCGCGGAGTACCTGACCGCGCCCGCCCGGCGCGACCTGCGGTTCCGCGCCGAGCGCTACCTGCAGGCGGTGCTGGAGCGGGCTCAGGGGGTCGCCGCCGGCGGCGAGGTCGAGGCGGCGGCCTCGGCCCTGCGCGACGAGGTGCGCACCTGGGCGCGGCAGACCCGCATCGGCGAGCAGCTCCTCCGCTCGCTCCTGCCGCCCGAGCGGGCGGCCCCCGCCGCGCGCCCGGTCGAGGACGCCCTCGCCCGCTACCGCCGCGCCGACGGGACCCTGCGCTGGCGCGAGGTGATCCGCGAC
>JAWLGW010000753.1:0-4073 GCA_041690735.1 Planctomycetota bacterium | reverse complement strand
GGGGCGCCGAGCGGCGGCAGGCGCCGCGGGTCGAGCACCCCCGGGCCAAGGTCGCCGTCGAGGGCGGCGGGTCCTCCCTCGACCTGCACGAGCTGGGCGACGTCTCGCTCACCGGGATCGGCTTCAAGCTGCCCGGGACCCCCGACCGCCGCCTCCTCAGCGGCGTTCGTCCCCCGGCGCTCAAGGCGGGCGACGTGGTGCGGATCGCGCTGCACGCCCCCGAGCTCCCGACCCCGCGCCCCTTCCAGGCCAAGGTCCGCCGCGTCGCCCCCGGCTCGGGCGCCGACCGGGGCCTGTTCCTGATCGGCGCCGAGTTCGTGGACCTCACGCCCAAGCAGCGGGCCGCGCTCGAGGCGCTGGTGTCGGGGCGAGGCCGGCTGGGCTGAGGCCCGGCGCGTGCGGATCCTGCGGGCGAGGAGCTCGTCCTGAAGGAGGTGGCCGCGCAGTCCGAGGTCGTCGTGGAGTGCTTCGACAGCTCCTCGTGGCGGATCGTCACCACGGACGTGTGGCTGATCCGGCGCGGCGCTCGGGCCACCGCGCGGGCGTCCCGGCGAGGACCGGCGCGGCGCGGTTCCTTATAGTGAGGCGGCGGCGCTGAGCGAGCGCCCTTCCCTGACCGCCTGGAGCGCCCCCCCCGCCTCATGGAGCTCGACACCCCGCTGGCCCTGCTGCTCCTGATCCCGGCCGCGGCGCTGACCCTGGCGGCGCTGCGCGGGAGCGCGCTCGGGTTGAGCGGGGGCCGCCGGCGGCTGTCGACGGGGCTGCGCCTGGCGCTGGTCGCGTGCCTGGTGGCGGTGGCCGCCGGGGCGCGGCTGAGCTTGCCGAGCGAGGAGCGGGCGGTGGTGTTCGCCCTCGACGTGTCGGAGAGCGTGGGGCCGGCGCAGCGGCGTCACCTGCTGGAGTGGGCCCAGCGGTCCTGGGAGTCGGGTCGCGGCGGCGACGCGGCGGGGCTGGTGGTGTTCGGCCGCGAGGCGCGCCTGGAGCTGCCGGTGGGGCCGGTGTTCGCGCCGCGAGAGCCCACCCTGGAGCGGCTGGGGCGGGACCGGACGGCGCTCGATCGCGCCCTCCGGCTGGCGGGGGACCTGCTGCGCGGGCGGCCGGAGGAGGGGCACGTGGTGCTCCTCTCGGACGGCAACGGCGACGCCGAGGCGGCCTCGCGCGAGGCCCGGGCCCTGCGCTCGGCGGGGCTGCGCCTCCACACGGTCGCGGTCGAGCTGACGCCGGCGCCGGGTGAGGTGCTGATCGGCGGCGTGTCGGCGCCGGGCGTGGTGTCGCAGGGGGAGCCGTTCCTCCTCGACGTGGAGGTGGTCGCGCGCTCGGCCGGGCCCGCGGTGCTGCACGTGGTCCGCGACGGGCGCTACACGGCGCCCCACGCGGTCGACCTCGTGCCCGGGGTCAACCACGTGGCGGTGCCGCAGCGCCTCGTGGACGCGGACGTGCACGTGTACGAGGTCACGGTGGAGGCGCCCGGCGACGGCAACCCCGCCAACGACGCTGGCGGCGCCCTGGTGCGCGTCCGGGGCCGGCCCAAGGTCCTGGCCGTGATCGGCCCCGACCTGGGAGGCGAGCAGGACGCGGTGGCGCGCAGCGGGCCCGAGGCGGGCGAGCCGGTGCGGCAGGCGCTGGTGGCGGCCGGGTTCGACGTCGACCTGCGAGGACCCGAGGGGCTCCCCCTGGGCGCCGAGGAGCTGGCCGGGTACGCGGCGGTGGTGTTCGGCAACGTCGCCGCCGAGCGGTGGGCGCCGGCGCAGATGCACGCGGTGCGGCGGTGGGTGTTCGATCAGGGAGGCGGGCTGGTCGCCCTGGGGGGAGAGCGCTCCTTCGGCCAGGGGGGCTACTGGAGGACCCCCGTCGAGGAGGCGCTGCCCGTCTCCTCGGACGTGCGGGCCAAGAAGGTGCTGCCCTCCATGGCGCTGGTGTTCTGCGTGGACCGCTCCGGCAGCATGGGACAGCAGGTGGGTGAGCTGTCCAAGCTGCACCTGGCCAAGGAGGGCGTCGCCCGCAGCATCGAGCTCCTGCAGCCGTTCGACTACGTGGGGGTGATCGGCTTCGACCACGACGCCAAGGAGGTGGTGGGGCTGGTGCAGGTCGAGGACCCGGCGCCGATCAAGGCCCGGGTGCGGGCGATGCAGCCCGACGGCGGGACCGCCCTCTTGCCGGCGCTGACGGCCGCCTGGCGCGCCCTCGATCGCGTCCAGGCGCAGGTCCGCCACGTGGTCATGCTGACCGACGGCCAGTCGGGCGAGTCGCTGTTCGAGCTGCGGGCGCTGGCCGACGACTTCCGCCGGGCCGGGATCACCCTCAGCACCGTCGGCCTGGGCCAGGAGGTCGACCAGCCGACCCTCGAGCTGCTGGCGGAGCGCGCCGGCGGGCGGTTCCTGTGGACCGACGACCCGCACACCGTCCCTCGCCTGCTCTCCCAGGAGGCGATCACCGCCAGCCGGGCCCTGCTGGTGGAGCGACCCTTCGTGCCCCGTCACCTGGGCCCGCTGGCGGCCCTGGGGATCGACTGGGCGGCGGCGCCCCCGCTGCACGGCTTCGTGCTGACGGTGCCCAAGCCGGGGGCGGAGGTGCTGCTCGACACCGGCCCCGACGACGGCCCTGACGACGGGCCGATCCTGGTCCGGTGGCGTTACGGGCTGGGGCGCGCCGCGGCCTTCACCTCCGACGCCACGGCCCGGTGGAGCGCCGACTGGCTGGAGTGGTCGGGGTACCCGGCGGTGCTGGGCGGGGTCGTGCGGTGGGCGGCCCGGCCGCCCGAGGCGCCCGGGTTCTCGACCAGCCTCACGGTGGACCAGGGTCGCGCCGAGGTGCGCGTGCGGGCCGAGGGTCCTGAGGGGCGCCCGGTCAACGGCCTGTCGCTCCTGGCGCGGATCACCGGCCCGCCGGGGGCTTCGCTGCCAGGCGAGGTCGCGCTGCAGCAGGTGGCGGCCGGCGACTATCGGGCGCAGTTGGACGCGCCCCGCCCCGGGGCCTACTTCGCCACCGCCGTCGCGCGGGCGGCCACCAGCGAGGGGGGCGAGCAGGCGGTCGGCAGCGCCGGCGCGGTCCTGGCCTACCCTGCGGAGTACCGCCACCTCACCACCGACCGCGCCCTGCTCGAGCGCCTGGCCGACCTCGGCGGCGGTGAGGCCTGGACCGTCGACGATCCGCCGGCGGCGCTGCTGGGCGGCGAGCGCGAGGCGCGGGTGCGGCTGCGCTCACTGGCCCCCACGCTGCTGGTGGCGGCGGCCCTCCTGCTGCTCCTCGAGGTGGCGGCCCGCCGGCTGGTCCTCCCCGAGCGCCTGCGCGCCGCCCTCACCCGCTGGCGCGAGCGCCGCCGCAGCAGCGCGCCGCGCCCGAGCGAGGCAGCGGCCACCATCGGCACCCTGCGGGAGCGCAAGCGCGAAGAGCGCGAGGCGGCCCTCGCCAGCCGCTCCGCCCGTCTGGCCCGGCCGTCGTCGACGCGCGCCCCGGCCGCCGTCGTGGAGCCAGAGCCGGCGCCGACGCCCGCGCCGCCTGCACCGCGGGCCAAGGAGGAGGCCCAGCCTGCCGCCAAGGAGAAGGAGGAGAGCGAGCAGCCGAGCGGCGCGGTGGCGCGCCTCCTGGCCGCGAAGCGCCAGGCGCGAGGGGAGCGCAAGCGGTGAACGAAGGACGTCGCGACGACGAAGGCGCTGAGCCCCGAGCGGAGTACGATTTCCGGGGCGGATCAAGAGGCAGATACGCCGACCGACTCGCTGCCGCTGCGACGATCGTCATGCTCGACCCGGACGTTGCGCAGGCGTTCCCGACCTCTGCTGCGGTGAACCAGGCGCTACGCGCACTCCTGCGGGCTGAGCGGGCGACGGAGGGTGAGGCCGACGACGTCGAGCGCTGAGCGCCATGTTGAACTCCCGCACGATGTCCGACAGGCGCTCGAGGTCGGGCTCCGGCTTGTGGCCGCCGCCCGACACCGGAATCGGCTCGATCTCCGCGTCCGCGTCCGCCAGGGCGATCCGCAGCGCGGCCTGCTTCTCAACCCGGTAGCTGTCCATGTCGATCGACTACTCTGTTCCCCTTCCCGAGGTTGACAGACCCGTCGCGTAGGAATCCCC
>JAWLGW010000752.1:0-4075 GCA_041690735.1 Planctomycetota bacterium | reverse complement strand
CGGGGCTCGCCGCCCGCAGCGCCAGGGCCACATCCGCGGCGAGGAGGGCGAGCAGGACCAGCGCCGCCGTCGCCGCGATCAGCGCCTCGACCTTGCGGTCGGACCGGGCCTCGTCGTCGTCGTTCACCTCCTCACGCTAGCGGACCCCACCGACGCGCGCCGCCCGCGTCCCGCCCGCTGGGCCAGGCGGGGCGCGCCGGCCGCGCGACGCCCACCGCGGCCGGCGGCGGCGAAGAACTCCTTCAGCGACCGCCAAGGGCGCGAAGATCCGACCGCCAAGGACGCCATGAGCGCCAAGGGAGGAGCTGTCGCTCGACCGCCAGCTCCCCTCCCTATCATTCTCTTCTTGGCGATCTTGGCGCCCTTGGCGGTCAGGACTTGGCCCTGCGGCGCGACCCCGCGCCCTGCAAGAGCCACACCCAGAGCCCCGGGGAGCCGCATGGACCTGCTGCTCCAGCCCGGCACCTGACCGGAGGCCAGCGCTACAGGATCCGCCGGTGTCCGCTCAGGTGCTGACGGCAGGTCGCGAGGCGCTCCTCGGCGTGCTCGCGCCAGTCGTCGTCGGGGTCAGCCTGCTGCAGGAACTGCTGGTAGGCCTCGGCCGCGGCGGACCAGTCCTGGCGGGCGAAGTGGCAGTCCCCGCGCAGGCGGGCCGCCTCGTCACGGGGGAAGCCGCCGCCGCGCTGCTCGGCCTGGGTGAAGTCGGCGAGGGCGCCCTCCCAGCGATAGGCGCGCCAGCGGGCGGTGCCGCGGAGGAAGTACACGTCGCCCGACACGCCGGGGCGACGCTCCAGGAAGGCATCGAGGTCCGCGAGGGCCTGGGCGAGGTCGGGGGGCGTCTCGCGCAGCGCGACGCGGGCGCGGTCGTACAGGGCCTCGGTGAGGGTGGGCGCGAGGTGCAGGGCCCGGTCGAGGTCGCGGCGGGCGCCCTCGACGTCGCCGGCGGCGAGGCGGAGGCGACCGCGCAAGCTGAACGGGAACGCCTGATCGGCGGAGAGGCCGATGGACTGATCGAGGTCGCGCCGCGCGGCCTCGTCGCTGCGACCCTGCGCGACGTGGATGCGCGCGCGGTGCCCGAGGGCCGCGGCGCGGACGCGGCGGTCGCCGGCGGCCGCCTGCAGCAGGAGGTGCTGGGCGCGCGAGAGCTGGCCCCGATGGGCGGCAAGCTCGCCCAGCACCAGCGACGCGAGCGGCTCGGCCGGCGCGAGGGCCAGGGCGCGCTCCGCCTGCTCGGCCGCGGCCTGACGGGCGGCCTCGTCCGACGTGATCCGCCCGCCGGGCCCCCGCTCGAGGAGCAGGTCGGCCGCCAGCGCGAGCGCGCGGGGGTGCAGGGGCTGACGCTGGAGAGCCCGCTGGAGGGCCTCGCCCAGCCGCCGCGGATCCTCGCCGAGGCGCCGCAACGCCTCGGCGATCGCCAGGTCGGGGCCCGCCGCCGTGGCATCCTGCTTGCGCGCCCACTCGGCCTCGCGCAGCGCCGCTCGCGCCTCGTCGCGGCTCAGGTGCGCCCGAGCCCGCGCCAGGTGCGCGCCCGGCCACTCGGGATCGAGGCGCAGGGCGTCCTCGTAGCGCAGCAGCGCCTCGTCCGCGTCGCCCGCGAGCTCGGCTCGCAGTCCGCGGGCTGCCGCGAGGAGCGCCCCGTCGCCCAGCGCGATCGCCTGTTCGAGGTCGGACAAGGCCGCTTGCTCCTCGCCGAGCTCGGCGTACAGGCGGGCCCGCCAGTAGTGGCCCGCCGCCTCGCCGGGGGCGCTGCGCACGGCCGCGTTGAGGTCAGCCAGCGCCTCGCGCGCCCGCTCGTGCGGCGAGCCGCCCGCCGGTTCCTCCTGCGCCAGCCGGTACCGCAGCCGAGCGCGCTCCACGTAGCCAGCGGCGTAGGTCGGGTCGGCGACCACCGCGGCGTCGAGCGCGCGGAGGCGCTCGGCCGGGTCCGGCTGCCCGCGCGCCGCCCGCAGGGCCGCCTCGGCCCGCTCCCGCGCCTGCCGTCGCCGCTGGCGCTCCTCGAGCGTCACCACCAGGCGCGCCACCTCGTCGTCCGCCCGGGCATCGGCCGACAGGCGCGCCACCCGCGCCAGCGCCTCCTCCAGGGGCAAGTCGCCTGCCTCGCCCAGGAAGGCGGCGCGCTCCTCGGCGACGTGCTCGCGCTCGATCGCTCGCAGGCCGAGGGCGCCCACCCCGAGCAGCGCCACCACGCACAGCCCCCCCACTGCGAAGGCGGCGCCGCGGCGCGCGGGGGGCGGCGCAGGCGGCTCGGCGCCCTCACCGGTGGAGTCGCCCACCGAGGAGCGCTCGCCCTCGGGCGCGCGCGGCGCGGGAGGCGGCAGCTCCACCCGTCCGGCCAGCGCCCGCACGGCGCCCACGTTGACCCGCACCTTCGGCCGCGCCGGCCCGGAAGCCGCCTTCGGCTCGGGAGCCGCCTCGCCCTCGGGCTCCGGCTCCGCCGCGTCGGCGAAGGGGTCCTCCTCGAGGGCGACGGGCGCCACGTCCGGGGCGTCGGCGAGGGCGTCCTCGGCGAAAGGATCCGCGGCGAACGGATCCGCCCCGGGCGGGGCAGCGTCCTCGGCCAGCCCCGTCATGCTGCCGAGCCCCCGCGACGCTGCGCTCGGACCCGCGTCGACGGCCTCCTCGGCCCCCTGGCCCTCACTGGGGTCGACGACCTCCGCCCCTTCCTCGCCCGCGCCCGCAGCCGCGGCGACTCGCTCACGCTCGGGGTCGGAGCCTCCTGCCGGGGCGGCTGACGCCTCCGCGTCCAACCGCTCGGGGAGGTCGGCAGGCTCGGGCTGCGGGTCGAGGCGGCGGCTCCCAGCCGGCGCGATCAGGTCGTCGTCGTCGTCGTCCACGGGTCTCGAGCTACTCGCCCGCGAGCTTCCCTTCGCACTCCTGAATGCGGGAGCGCACGGTGGGGATCGGCCGGCTGCCGGGAGGGGCCAGGCGGATGTACTCGCGGTAGGCCTCGAGGGCGTCCTTCCACCTGTCGCGCCGGTAGAGGCAGTGGCCGCGGATCAAGTACACGTCGCACTGGGCGAACTCCAGCCCGGCGAGCCCCTTCAGCCGCAGCTCGTCCGCCGAGCGCAGGTCGTCGAGGGCGTCCTCGTAGCGCTGCGAGTCGTGGTAGGCCGCGGCCCGGAAGAAGTAGGCGTTGGCGTAGCCGGGCACGTGCTCCAGCGCGGCGGAGAAGTCGAGGATCGCCTTGGCCAGCGACTGCGGCTGCTGCCGCTCGTGCTTGTAGTGGATCAGGCCCCGGGTGAAGTAGGCGTAGCCGAAGTTCTTGTCGGCCTCGAGCGCCTCGTCGAGGAGCTTGCGGGCCAGGTCGATGTCGGTCTCGTTGGCGACCAGGATCCCCGCCTTCATGGTCTTGGCGCGCGGGTTCTTCGCGTCGACCTGCAGCACCTGCTCCAGGTCGTCGAGCGCGTTGTTGGGCCGCGCGTCGCGCAGCAGCAACCGCGCCCGCAGCAGGTAGGCGGGGGCGAACCGGTAGGTGTTGTCGATCGCCTTGTTGGCGTAGTGCAGCGCCCGGGTCAGGTCGTCCCGCCGCTGGTAGATCTCCGCCAGGGCGAGGTGCGCCATGCCCTGCCCGTCGTCGAGCCCCAGCGCCTGCTCCGCGTCCCGCAGCGACGCCTCCACCGCCGCGTCGGGCGAGGTCACCTCGCCGATCCCGTTCCGCTCCAGGCGCACGTAAGCGCGCTGGGCCAGGGCCGGGATCTGGGTGGGGTCGAGCCGCAGCGCCTGGTCCAGGTCGCGCATGGCGCCGTCGCGGTCGTTGTTCTGCATGAACCGCGCCTCGGCCCGCAGGGTGAGGGCCTCGGCGGAGGCCTTGTCGATCCCCGCGGCTTGGTTGGCGTCGCGCAGCGCGCCGGCGTACCGGCCCAGGCGAAGGCGGGCCTGCGCCCGCGCCAGGTATCCGTCCAGCACCCGCGGGTCGAGGTCGATCGCCTTCTCGAACAGGCCGTCTGCCTCCTTGTAGCGTCGGCGGATCATCTCCAGCCGCCCCTGCGCCAGCAGACCCAGCTGACCCTCGGGGTCGAGGCTCTCCACCTTCTTGAAGTCGCTGGCGGCGCGCCCCTGAGCGTCGAGGTCCTTG
>JAWLGW010000751.1:0-4075 GCA_041690735.1 Planctomycetota bacterium | reverse complement strand
GAGGAGACCGAGGGGGGGCCGGTGATCACGGCCCGGCGCCACCTCGCGACCTTCGACGCCGAGGGCCTGACGTTCCTCCCCCGCGACGCGCAGGGCCAGCCGGTGGCGCGCGGCCGCTTCACCTATCGCCTCGAGGCGGTGGAGCGCGACGGACAGCGCCTGTACGACGCGGCCGCGCACGGTCCCGGCGCCCTCGACGCCGAGGGCCTGGAGGTCCGCTACCAGCGCAACGCCGTCGTCCGGGAGCGATACGTGGCCCGCGACGCGGGCGTCGAGCAAATGTTCGACGTGACGGAGATCCCGGCGGGCGAGGGCGACCTCGTGGTGCGCGGCCGGGTCGAGACCCAGCTCGCGGGCGCGGCCGCCGAGGAGGGCGGGCTGCTGTTCGCGGACGCCTCCGCGGACCAGGGGGAGACCCTCGTCGCCTACGGACGGGCGGTGGCCTTCGACGCCGCCGGGCGCGAGACCGAGGTCCCGGTCCACTACGCCGGAGGGCTGCTCGAGCTGCACGTCCCCGGCGCCTGGCTGGCGGAGGCGGAGGGCCCGCTCCTGATCGACCCCCTGATCGGGAACGCCAAGAATCTGACGAACTTCGTCGACAACGAGGAGTGGGCCAGCCTCGCCTGGAACCCGACCCAGCAGGAGTGGCTGCTGGTGTGCGTCAACGACGGCACCAACCTCACCGTCAGCCGCCTGCAGGCGGACGGCACGGTGATCTCGGGCGGGACGATCCTCGACGGCAGCGGGAGCAAGGGCAAGACCGCCGTCGCCTGGTCCGAGAGCAGCGTCGACCGCTACCTGATCGCCTACGAGAAGGGCGGCGACGTGTACGTGATCGTGATCGCGTCCGACCTCACCGTCGTCTCCAGCTCGGCCCGGATCTTCGATCCCCAGGGCGGAGAGACGCAGACGGACCCCGACGTCGCCTACGACCCCAGCAGGGACCAGTGGTTCGTGGTGTGGGCGGACAACAGCCAGTCGGCCTCGCTCGACATCCTGGGCGAGGCCGTGGCGACCGACGGCACCCAGCAGGGCACGGTGATCGTCGAGGACGCCACCGCCGCCCTCTCCGACCCCACGGTCGCCTACTCGGAGACGTCGGACCGCTACGCGGTGTGCTACGTCTCGGGCACCAGCAGCGAGGACCTCGTGGGGCGCGTGATCAACGGCGCGATCACCACCGTGGTGGCCTCCCCCACCATCGCCAGCCTGTCGAACGCGCAGGTCTGGCCCAGCGTGACCTGGAACGCCACCGACGACGTGTTCGCCTGCGCCTTCCAGAGCGACCACCTCTCGTCGGGGGACGACGACATCTTCCTGCAGCGGTTCGACGCGGGCGGGACCCTGCAAGGCAGCCGGACCTCGGTCGCGATCTCGACCGACGTCGAGCAGGGCCCCTCGGTCGCCTGGGGGGCAGGCGCCAACACCTACCTCGTCACCTGGGACGCCTACACCGGCTCGAGTTGGGACGTATTCGCCCGTGAGATCGACGACGCCGGCTCGGCGGTCGCCTCGGCCTACACGGTCTCGAGCGGCAGCGCTCAGGAGTTCTTCACGGCGGTGGCCTACAACAGCACCGACAGTCAGTGGCTCGAGGTGTGGGAGGACGGCCGCGCCGGCACCGACTACGACATTTGGGGGCAGGTGATCGAGAGCGACGCCGCCGACACCACGCCCCCCGACCCGCCCGTGATCAGCAGCCCCACCAACAACAGCGAGGTCGAGGACAGCACGCCGCTGGTGTCAGGCACCGCCGAGCCCAACAGCACCGTCGAGGTCCTGGTGGGCGGCACCTCCACCACCCCCGCGACCACGACGACGGCCAGCGGCAGCGGCAACTGGTCGGTGTCGCTGGCGGAGAGCCTGGCCAACGGCGGCCCCTACTCGCTCACCGCCACCGCCACCGACGCCAGCAACAACACCAGCGACCCCAGCACGGCGGTCAGCATTACCGTCGTCGACTTCACGGTCACCTTCTCGGGCGACGCCTTCTTGCTCGAGCCCGAGGGCGGCGCCACCCGGACGACCACGATCACGTCTCCGACACCGGCCAGACCGTGACGGTCAAGACCACCGACGGGACCAAGTTCAAGCTCAAGGACGGCGGCGCCGAGGTGACCCAGCTCACCGGCGTCAGCAACGGGACGGTCCTCGAGCTGGTCGGCCTCGAGCCGGGGCCCGGTCCCAGCGGCAGTCTGACCCTGCGGGCCGAGACCGCCGGCGGCACGATCAAGGCGGACGAGGACGTGGTCGTCAAGGCGCTGGGCTTCGAGATCGAGGCCCAGCTCCCCACCCGCAACGCGACTCGCGGCCTCGCAGACGGCCAGGACGGCGCCTTCATGGACCTCGGCCAGGGGATCTTCGCCTGGAGCATGGAGGTCCTGCCGGGCGTGCAGGGGCGCAACGGCCTCGCCCCCACGTGGGTGATCCACCACAACTCGCGCGCCCACTCGCTGGGCGGCAACTTCGGCACCAGCCCCTTCGACCTGTTCTGCTTCATGCGGGTGCGCAAGAACGGCTCGGGGAACGTCGTGTGGCAGGAGCCCCGCGTCCGCGAGTACACCTTCGACACCACCGCCACGGGCGGCAAGACCAGCCGGGCCCGGTACGAGGTGGTGAGCGAGGACAGCAGCGAGGTCCTGCTCCGCAGCCCCGACGGCAGCAAGCTGCGCTTCCACCCCTTCGACGGCAGCTTCAAGGCGGGCCTCCTGTTCCGGATCGAGAACCGCTTCGGCGACCGGATCGACCTCGTCCACGACTCGCGCGGCTTCCTCACCGAGCTGTACGACGCCCTGGGCCGCAAGTACACCTTCAGCTACGACTCCCAGGCCCGCCTGACCGGGATCAGCGAGGACGCGACGACCCTGCGGGGGCGGACGGCCAGCTTCAGCTACGACAGCGAGGGGCGCCTCGCCCGGATCGACACCACCGCGGTCACGAGCACCATTGGGAACGCCTTCGCCTCGGGCAAGCCGGTGGTGCTGACCTATCGGGCCACCCCCACCGGGGACCTCCGCCTCGACACCAACATCAAGAGCCTGATCTACCCCAACGAGGTCCTCGACGCGAGCAACACGCCCCGCATCCAGCTCACCTACGGGGAGGACGAGGTCGGCAGCGGGGCCTTCGAGTTCGACAAGGTCACCCAGCAGGTGTGGGGCGGGACCAACGCCTCGAACGTCGCCGCCGGCGGCACCGTCACCATGGCCTACACCGACCTCGCGGTCAGCATGCCGGCCCTCAACGACGCGGTGTGGCAGACCCTGGTCACCGACCGAAACGGCAACGAGACGGTCTACAAGCTCAACGTCTACGGGCAGCCGGTCTCGATCGAGGAGCGCACCAACCGCGACGTGCGCGGCAGCGGCGTCGACCCCGCCAGCTACACCACCACCCGCCTGTTCAACAGCGACGAGGAGGTCACCGAGGTCACCCTCCCCGCGGGCAACTCGATCGAGACCACCTACGACACGGGCAACACCGACCGCTACGCCCACGGGAACGTGCTCGAGGTGCGGCGGGTCGCCGACGCCGCCCGCGGCGGCGACGGCGACGGCTCGAGCATTGCCGATATCGTGTACACCTACCGCTACGAGCCCATTTTCCAGCAGGTGCGGATCGCCACCTCGGCCCGAGGCAACGACAGCAACTTCACCCCGCCGATCGCCGACAGCGAGGCGAACGTCCGCGACCTCGACTTCAACCTCGACGACGACACCAACGACGCGAGCGACGGCGAGACCCTGCGGGCCCGCCGCTACACCACCGAGACGATCTTCGACTACCAGGAGGCGCCCTCGAGCAGCATTCTCTCCCTGGCCAGCGCCGAGGGCGTGACGCTCACCTCGACCCAGGCCGACGCCCTCTCCCTCGGGGACACCGTCACCACCGACCAGAACGGCGACGGCACCACCAGCCAGCAGGTGGGCCGGCCGATCGAGGTCCGGGCGCCCAACGTGACCCTCGAGAGCGGACAGGTGCAGGAGATCGTGACCAACTACCGCTGGAACGCCTTCGCCCAGCTGGTGGCCCAGATCGACGCCGAGGGCTACCTCGACGCCTACAGCTACTATCC
>JAWLGW010000750.1:0-4076 GCA_041690735.1 Planctomycetota bacterium | reverse complement strand
ACAGAGAATGGGAACAGGGAATGACCCCGCAGCAGGCAACGCAGTTAGGACTCGGAGGACGAGCCGTTCGCTGTTTCCATTGATATTCCCTGTTGATATTCCGTGTTCGATACGGCTCTCGCCAGGCGCTCCGCGCATTTTGCGACAGCCTCCCCCCACGGTCCCCCCCAAGAGCTCCGCGACGGCGCGCGCTCGTCCTCCCTGGGGAACAGAGACGGTGGCTCGGCAGCCCCGCGCGCGCCGCCGCTCCGCCCACCTCGCGCGGGTGCTTGGTTCGGGACGACGATCAGATCACTCCCTGCCACGGACCGCACCCGCGCGAGGTGCTCCGTGAGCGCTGCCTCGATCACGTACGCGGACGTCGAAGCCGCCGCCGAGGTCCTGGCGGGCGTCGCCCACCGCACGCCGGTCTTGACGTCTCGCTCGGTCGACGCGCGAACCGGCGCCACGGTCCTGTTCAAGGCGGAGCCGCTGCAGCGCGCCGGCGCGTTCAAGTTCCGGGGCGCCTACCACGCCCTGGCGCGGCTCTCCCCCGAGGAGCGCGCGCGGGGGGTGCTGGCCTGCTCCTCGGGCAACCACGCCCAGGCGCTGGCGCTCGCCGGCGCGCTGCTCGACGCTCCGGTCACGGTGGTCATGCCCGACGACGCCCCGGCTCCCAAGCGGGCGGCGACCGAGGGGTACGGGGCGCAGGTGGTCCCCTACCGCCGCGGCGAGGTGGTGCGCGAGGAGCTCGGCCGCCGCCTCGCCGCCGAGCGCGGCCTGGCGATCGTGCCCCCCTACGACCACCCTCACGTGATCGCCGGCCAGGGCACCGTCGCCAAGGAGCTGTTCGAGGAGGCCGGCCCCCTCGACCTGCTGCTGGTCCCCTGCGGCGGCGGCGGCCTCCTGTCGGGCTGCGCCCTGGCGGCCCGCGCCCTGGCCCCGGGCTGCCAGGTGATCGGCGTCGAGCCCGCGGCCGCCGACGACGCCACCCGCAGCTTCGAGACCGGCGAGCTGCACACCGTCCTCGAGCCCAGGACGATCGCCGACGGCGCCCGCACCCCGTCGCTGGGCGCCCTCACCTTCCCCCTGGTGCGCCGCCACGTGGACCGCATGGTCACCGTGGACGACGACGCCCTCCGCGACGCCATGCGCTACGTGTGGGAGCGCCTCAAGCTGGTGGTGGAGCCCACGGGCGCGCTGGCCTACGCGGCCCTCCAGGCCGGCGTCGTCGCGGCGCCGGGGAAGCGGGTGGGCGTAGTGCTCAGCGGCGGGAACATCGACCTCGGGACGTGGGCCTGGTAGGGAAGAGGGGGAGCCGCAGGAAGCGCTGTAGCTGGAGGAGCAGCGAGGCGTGGCCAGCGAGCGACAGCACCCAAAGGAAACCTCCCGCGAGCCAAACGCGCTCCCGCAGGGGGGAGATCCACCCGAGCAGCGCCGGAGCAGCCACATCTCCCCATGTGAGCGCTCTCTGCAGTCTCTGCGACTCTGCAGCGACAGCCACCTCCCGCGGCTCCCCCACTCCCCCCGCGCCTCAAACCTCGAGCTTGAACTCCTTCACGAAGGGCTCCTTCACCGGCTCGCGCTCGCCGCGCTCCGCCGCCTTGAGCAGCGCCAGGATGTGCTGGCCGAGGGCGTCGATGTCGGTGGACGCGTACTGCTCGCCCCCGAAGCGCTGCAGGACCTCGGTCTGGCGGCGCAGGATCCAGGCGTCCTGGGAGAAGATCCACTTGGCGACCGGCGCCAGCAAGAGCGCGATCAGCCAGTGGGGGAGGAGGGTCGGCACCCGGAAGCTGATCGCCGCGAACAGGCGGGTCTCGAAGTCGCTGATCGGGGTGAGCGCGGTGGTCACCATGAAGTGGCTGTCCTCGCCCAGCCGGTACTCGACCTGCGCCACGCAGGGGAGGACGAAGCGGTCGAAGTGCTCCACGGTCCCCTCGGCGCTCGGGGCCAGGACCCGGCGGGCCAGGCCGGGGGGCGGCGGCTCGCCGATGTACTCGGCCTCCACCCGGTCGTGCCAGCGCCGGACCACCACGTCCAGCTCGTTGGTGGCGCCGGCGCCGCGGAACAGGCCCCGGTGGAGGAAGGCGGTGTGCGGCACGTCGAGGGCGTTCTCCGCCACCGCGTGCAGGCTGCCGGCCGCGTCCACCACCTGCACCACCGTGGTGTAGCGGCGGTCGTCGATCAGGGGGAAGGCGAACGGCTCCCGGGCGGGCTCCACGTCGGGGGTGGCGTACACCCACACGAAGCCGTCGCGCTCGCGCACCGGGAAGGCCGGCGCGCAGCGAGAGCGCGCCGCGGGGTCGCCCTGGTAGCCCGGGATCGCCTGGCAGCCTCCGCCCGGCCCGAACTGCCAGCCGTGGTAGCGGCACTCGAGGTTCGGCCCCACCACCCGCCCCAGCGACAGGGGGACGTTGCGGTGGGGGCAGCGGTCGAGCAGGGCGCCCGGCGCCCCGTCCGCCCCCCGGAACAGGACCAGCGGCATGCCCAGCAGCTGGAGCGCCAGCGGGCGGCGCGTGCGCAGGTCGCGGCTGCGGCAGGCCACGTACCAGTCGTCGGCCACCCGGGCGACCGAGGAGGCGCCCTTGGTCGCCGGCGGCGCGAGGCGGCGCGGGAGGTCCGTGGAGGCGGTGGAGGGGAGGAGCTTCATGGTGAGGTCCCGCGCGGCCAGTCCCCGCGCGGCCGTCGTTGTACTCCCCTGGGCGCACCCTGTCAGCCCGCGAGGCGCCGGCGGGGCGTCTAGAATGGCCCGCTCGTTCGAAGTCCGGAGGTGACCCGTGCAGCTGCTCGCCCTCAACGTCATGTCGGCCCCGGTCGTCACGGTGGATCAAGAGATGACGATCCGGGACTGCGTCGAGCTGCTGCGCGACAAGAAGCTCTCGGGCGCGCCCGTGGTCGACGGCGAGGGGCACGCGGTCGGCGTGGTCTCGCAGAACGACGTGGTCAAGGGGCTGGCCTACGTGCAGGGGGCCCAGGGCTTCCTGGAGGCGTTCCACGCCGACCGCCGCAAGGCGAGCACGATCCTGCTGGAGGCGGTCCTCGAGAAGGGGCGGGCTCTGGCGCTCGACCGCTACCTCGGCCGCCCGGTGAAGGACATCATGTCCCGCCGGGTGATCGCCTGCGCGCCGCAGACCCCGCTGGCCGACGTGTGCGCCACGATCGTCCGTCACCGGGTGCACCGAGTGGTCGTGCTCGACCCCGAGGGGAAGGTCACCGGGATCATCTCCAGCATCGACCTGGTGCGGCGCTTCGGCGAGGTGCTGCAGGCTGAATGACCGCCGAGCCGTACTACCTGGCCCTGGAGCTCCCCGAGGCCTACCGCGACGCCGACCGCCAGCCGTGGATGTATCGGGAGTGGTTCCGGGGGCCCCTGATCCGCCGCTACATCGAGTACTTCCGCCGCCCGTGGGCGGTCGCCCAGCGGGTCGGCTTCCCGCGCGGAGGGCGCCTGCTCGACATCGGCTGCAGCTGGGGCTACGCCGCCATGCTGGCCGACGCCTTCGGGTGCGAGGCCCACGGGGTCGACATCGACCAAGACAGCCTGGAGTTCGGGCGGGCGCTGGCAGCGGCCAACGAGTACCGCGTCGACCTGCGCTACGCCCGCTGCTCGCAGCTGCCCTACCCCGACGCGCACTTCGACCGGATCGTGTCGATCGAGGCCTTCGAGCACTTCCTGCCCGCCGAGCGCCCCGCCGCCCTGGCGGAGATGCGCCGCTGCCTGCGCCCGGGCGGGCGGATCGGGATCTCGACCCCCAACCCGTTCGGCCTCGCCGAGGGGGCCAAGCGGCTGCTGGGGCGCAGCGCCCTCATGCGCCGGTGGATCCCCCTGCTGGCAGACCCCGACGACCCCGCCTACAGCGACGGGTTCCAGGTGGGCCGCAACCCCGAGGACGTCATGGTGAACCTGACCCCGCAGCCGGGCGAGGTCGCGGCCCTGGCCGAGGGCGCGGGGCTGCGCCTGGTCCGCCACGAGACGGTGATCCTCCTCCCCGAGGTGCTCCCCGACCGCCTGGTCGAGCCCGGCCGCCGGGTCGAGGCGCTGCTGGAGCGGCGGACGCCCTTCCGCCACCTGGGCACCACCTCGGTCTACGTCCTCG
>JAWLGW010000749.1:2722-4082 GCA_041690735.1 Planctomycetota bacterium | reverse complement strand
CCCGGCCGCCGTTCTCCCAGGTGAGGGCGATCTCGAACGTGGGCAGCAGGACCACCGGGTCGAGGTCGAGGTCGCGGTCGAGGTCGAGCTTGGTCCCCCGGCGGCCGACGTCGTCGACGCGCACGGTCCCGTCGATCATGGGGACCCAGTACCCCAGGCGAACGCGCGTCACCAGGTCACCGATCGCGTTGGGGTCGCCGGTGGGCTCGGGGAACAGCTGGGCTCGAGCGGGCTCCGGCGCGCCCAGCAGCACCACCGCCGCCGCCAGCGCCGCCAGAGGCGCCCGGGCGTCGGAGGTCCCCAGGAGGGATCGGACCCCGCCCGCGGCGCCGGGCCGCAGCCGCCGGGCGGCGAACGCCGCCCAGCCTGCCGCGGCCGCCAGCGCCAGCCAGCCCAGGGCGGCCGCCGCCGAGGCGTAGCCGAAGGGCGCCGCCTGACCCATGGGCAGCAGGGCGTACAGCGTGGACTGCCTGAGCAGGTCGACGCCGCCGAAGGTCGAGGTGAGGACCGGCAAGGGCGAGTGGACCACCAGCGTCAGGGCGCGCTCCGTGGAGAGGAGGGGCGCCAGCAGCGGCTGCGCGGCGTAGGGGAGCGCCAGCAACGCCAGCCCGGCCAGGGTGGCGGCGCCTTGACCCGCCCGCCCCAGCGCGGCGGTCCAGCCGGTGAGGGCGACGCTCCACAGGGCCAGGTAGGCGAGCGCCCCCAGCCAGGGCCCGGGCGGGGAGCCGGCGAGCAGCCCTGCCACCCCGAGCCCCACCAGGCCTGCCGCGGCCTCGAGGAGCGCCGCCTGCAGGCCCAGGCCCCGCTCCTCCCTGGCGCGGACCGCGCGCCACGGCGTCACGACCGCCAACAGGAACGCCGCCGCGGCGGCCACGGGCGCCACCCCCTCACTCGCCCGCGCGGGAGCGAGCAGCGCGACGGCCGCCCCGAGGGCGAGCCCGCCCCCGAGGGCCAGGGCGGCGGCGCGGGGGAGCGCGGAGGGCGCCGCCCGCTCGCGGTGCGTCCTGCTCGCTTCGGGTCCGCCCATGATCCCCTCCTCCTGCATACCCTGACGCGCGGCGGTCACGGGGGGGTCACCGCCCCGGCGGACGCGGCAGCAGGTTGGTCCCGTCGGTGGAGTCGGCCAGGCTCCAGCCCTCCGGACGGCCCGGGACGAAGTCGGGGTAATGCTTCTCACGCACCCGCTTCAGCTCGTCCGCCACCGCGCGGGCCGAGGGGGGCCGGCTGGCCGGCTCCTTCTCGAGCAGGTGGTGCACCAGGTACACCACGTCCACCGGGCAGTCCTCGAATACGGCTGCAAGGTCTCAGGCTGCACCGTACATTTCTGCACAAACGAATACGATAAAGGCCCGATAATCAT
>JAWLGW010000749.1:0-2712 GCA_041690735.1 Planctomycetota bacterium | reverse complement strand
CACCGGGCAGTCGCGGCGCAGCGAGCCCAGCGGCGGGGCCGGCTGATCGATGATCTGCAGCAGCACCTTGGCGCTCTGGGGCAGGAAGGGCGGCCGACCCCCGATCAGGTGGTACAGGGTGGCGCCCAGGCTGTACAGGTCGGTGGCGAAGGTGACCGCCTTGGCCTCCGTCGCCTGCTCGGGCGACACGTAGGCGAGCGTCCCCATGCCCTCGCCGGTGTGGGTGAGCGACTCCAGGGCGTCGAGCTCCTTGGCGATGCCGAAGTCGCTCAGCTTCACCCGCCCCTCCGAAGTGAGCAGGATGTTGGCGGGCTTGATGTCCCTGTGGATCACCCCGGCCCGGTGGGCGGCCACCAGCGCCTCGGCCACCTGCTCGCCGATCAGCAGCGCCTCGGGGATGGGCAGCGGCCCGGCAAACAGGCGGTCCTTGGCCGACAGCCCGTTGACCAGCTCCATGATCAGGTACACCCGACCCTCGACCATGCGCAGGTCGAACACCTCGACCACGTACGGGCTGTCGATCTTCAGGGTCAGCCGCCCCTCGCGCAGGAAGCGCTCGCGCGCCTCCTCGTCGCCGTCCGCCTCGCTGCGCAGGACCTTGATCGCGACGTTGCGCCCCAGCAGCTTCTGGTTCGCCGCGTAGACCCGCCCCGTGGCGCCGCGGCCGATCTCGCCCAGGATCTCGAACTCGTCCCGCGACAGGAGGGGCGCGTCCATGCGGCGGGTGCGGGCCCGCTCGCGCCGCGAGGTGTCGTCGAGCCCCAGCAGCAGCAGGTGGATCACGTGGTCCCCGAGCTGCAGCACGTCGTCGGGGCTGGCGTCGACCGGCTGGTGCGGCGTCAGCTGCCGCTCCCCCAGGAAGGTGCCGTTGCGGCTGGCGAGGTCGGTGATCCGCAGGCCGTCGGGCGTCAGCTCCACCGTGCAGTGGCGGCGCGACACCTTCTCGTCCTCGACCCGCACGTGAGCGTCGCGTCCGCGGCCGAGCACGAACCGCTGCCCCATGCGGATCACGTACCGCCGCCCCACGTCGCGTCCCTGCCGGACGGTCAGCTCTGCTTGCACGGCGCCCCTACAGGTGGCGGTCGACGCGGCGGCACGGCGTCGGGGTGACCGAGCTGACGGACGAGCTCGCTGGCGGCGATCGCCGCGGCGTTGGCGAGGTTGAGGCTGCGCACGAGCGGCGAGCGCAGGGGAATGCGCAGGCAGCGGCCGGGGCCCACCTGCTCGAGCACCTCGTCGGGCAGGCCCACCTCCTCGTCTCCCAGCAGGAAGCAGTCTCCCGGCGCGTAGGCGACGTCGGTGTAGGCGCGCTCGGCGCGGGTCGAGAGGGCGAACGTGCGGGCGGAGTCGGGGAGCGCCGCCTGCAGGCCCTCGAGGTCGTCGTGGCGCCGCCAGTCGAGGTGCGGCCAGTAGTCGAGGCCCGCCCGCCGCAGGGCGCGCTCGTCGGTCCGGAAGCCGAGGGGGCCGACCAAGTGCAGGCGCCCTCCCAGGGCCAGGGTCAGGCGTCCGATGTTGCCCGTGTTCTGAGGGATCTTGGGGCGCAGCAAGGCGATATGGAACAAGGGCGCGTCCATGGCGGTCAGGATACCACGCGCTTGGTGTAAGCTTCCCGGCGCCACGGGCGCTGGCGTGCGTCCGCGAGCGGGGGGAGGAGTCGATGCGCGGAGCTGCCTACGCAGCGTTGCTGGCGGTCGTCGCCGGGTGCGCCAGCGACCCCGAGCCGTCCGAGGGGACCGCTGCAGGCCCCGGCGCCCAGGCTCCCGCCGCCCAGTCCCCGCCGGCCCCCGCCGAGGAGGGCGCGCTGTCCGCGACCGGCCGCGCCGGCAGCGCAGCGCCGAGCTGGGCTCGACCGGCCGGACCCCCGAGCCCGTCGCGCACCACGTGCTGCGCCGTCAGCGCCCCGACGGGCGCTGGGTGGAGCTGCTGCGGATCCCGGGCGGCCCCGTGGAGGTCGCGGGGGAGCGGCGGGCGGTGCCCACGCTGTGGATCGAGACCGAGCCGGCCACCGTGCGCGGCTACGCGCCGTTCGTGCGCGCGCGCCACCGGGCCGGCGCGGCGGTGGACGCCTTGCTGCCGGAGGAGGGGGCGGCGCCGCCCGACGTGACCCGGCGGCAGCGGACGGCGCTCGAGCTGCACGTGCTCGCGCCCCAGGCCGCCGACGCGCACCTGCCGCACGAGGTGCTCGCGCCGGTGCCAGCCCCTGCCGGCGAGGCGTACGTCGCCTGGGCAGGGCTGCACCCCCTCGACATGTGGGCGCGGGAGCGAGCCTGGCAGGTCGCGGCGATCCCGGTGGACGACCTGCGCGGCGGCTGGTTCGCCGAGCCGCGCCAACGCTGAAGGAGCTGTCAGCCTCGCGCTGACCGCTGAGCGCGCTCACCGCTCGAGGGCCGCTGCCAGCACGCGTTCGGGGGCTTCGAGGGGCAGGAAGTGGCCCGCCCCCGGCACCACCTGCAGGCGGACCGGCGCCGTGAAGGCGGCCTCGGTGCCGGCGAAGGCGGCGGGGGCGACGCAGCCGTCGCGCGCGCCGACCAGCACGCGCCCGGCGACGGCGATCGGGCGCCCGCTCAGACGCCAGGCGGCGCGCCAGGCTGCCGGCCGGCGGGGGAGCAGCGCGCGGTAGTAGCCCAGCGCCGCCTCGAGCGCGCCCGGCCTCCCCAGCGTGCGCGCGACCTGCGCCAGGCGCTCGGGGGGCGGGGTCCAGTGAGGGCTCCA
>JAWLGW010000748.1:0-4090 GCA_041690735.1 Planctomycetota bacterium | reverse complement strand
GGCGTCGAGGTCGTGGACGTGAGCGAGGAGACCGACCGGGGCTACGCGCCGCAGGTCGAGGTCCTGGCGGGCAAGCGCGCCTCGGGCGAGCTGCCCACCGCGCCGGTGGACGACGTCCCGGTGGGCGAGGTGCGGGTGCGCCTGCTGGGCCCGGCGCTGGCGCCCGTCCCGGGCGTGACCGCCACCCTGCACGGGCCCGCGGGCCCCCTGCCGGAGCAGACCGCGGACGTGGCCGGCGAGCTGCGGTGGAGCGAGCTGCCCCTGGACCGCTACGTCCTCGAGCTGAGCCTCGCGGGCCGCTCGACCCGCCTCAACGCCCCCTGGCTGCGGCAGGGCCGGGACCCGCACCCCCTCCTGGTGCGAGGCGTGGCGGACCTGCTGGGCGAGCGCGACGACGTGCACGGGATCCAGCTCCGCCTGGCCGCCCTCGGCTACCCGCAGGTCGGGCCGATCGACGGCCTCGCCGGGCCCAAGACCCGGGCCGCGACCGAGGCCTTCCAGCGCGACCACCACCTGACGGTGGACGGGATCGCGGGCCCTCACACCCAGGGCGTGCTGCGCGCCCGCTACGGCGCCTGAGCCGGGGAGGAGCCACGTGCTGCCGATCAGCCTCCGCTTGACTCCGGGCGCCGCGACCAACGGCGCCACCTTCACCCTCACCCTGGAGGGCCTCGACCCGCGCTCCCTGGTGATCGGGTCCGTGACCGCGGCGCGGGTCAAGGTGTGGGAGCTCGACGCCCGCGTCCCCGACACCGAGGAGCACGAGGCCGACCTCGATCAGGACGACCTGCTGGCGGAGTTCTCCGTGTCGCTGGCGACCGAGCCCGGCGCGACGGGGCCAAACCTGTACTTCGAGCAGGTGACGCGGGTGGACGCGGGGCCGACCGAGCTCCCCAAGCCGCAGCCGCGTACCCTCGAGCACGACGGCCAGCGGTGGACCCTCAACCACCAGCCGTCCTTCGTCCCTCCCCACTTCGAGCTCGCCTTCGAGTCGGCGGGCGGCGGCGCCGCGGGCGACACCCACACGATCTTGCTGGCCGGCGACCCCGGCGAGCGCGAGGGGTACGTGTTCGAGCTCGGCTGCACCCTGGAGGTGGAGGCCGGCCACAAGTGCTACGGCTCGTCGGTGGCGCAGCCCGCGCAGCTGCTGTGCCGAGACCTGATCGCCGCCAACTGCGTCGCCGCCGCCGAGCTGCTCCCCCGCGACCACCAGGACATGGTCCAGCAGCGGGGCGTCGGCACCCACCACGGCAGCCAGTACGTGGCCTACCTCGAGGCGCGGCGCGACGCCGGGAAGCTGACCCAGGCGGAGCTCGACCAGCGCCTGAAGGAGCACGAGAAGGACAAGGCCGACTTCGGGACCGGGTCCACCAGCTGCATCGTGTACGTGCTGGACGCGATCCGCCGGGGCCACGAGGAGTCGCTCGCCGCCGGCGACTGGGACCGGATCATGGAGATCTACCGCTCCAAGGCGAAGGGCAGCGGCGTGCACCTCGCGCAGGGCCTCGAGCGCGCCGGCTGGCTGGGGATCTTCTTCTGCCCCGACACCAACACCCCCTACGCCGACACCAGCGACTACTACCCCGACGACTTTCGGCACGTGCTCCGCCGCGCCAGGAAGGGGGATCACCACCAGGTGCTGACGGTCCACGACCGGGTGGTGGACTACGCGCCGACCGACAGGACCGCCAGCGGGAAGGACGTCCCCCCTGCGAAGCAGACGACCAAGGAGACCGCCAAGCTGGAGTGGCTGTTCAAGGTCCCGATCGGGGTGATCAACCTGCACGGCGGCATGCACACCGCCCTGTACCGGGGGTTCCCCGCCAAGGGCGAGGGGTACGTGTACGAGGTCCACTGGTCGGCCTCGGCCCGCAATCAGAGCAGCGCCGGCAACCCCTACCCGGTGTACGACCGGACCCGCCTGGAGGACTACGTGCACTGGACCAGCGGGATCATCCACGTGCCCCCGGGGTCCTGGCCGCCCGCGGGCGTGGTGCCGTAGGGGCGCCGGGGCGAAGCACTCGTCTCGGTGACGCGGGCGGCGCCTACTACGCGTTCGGGTCGACGATCTCGTAGCGCGGGTTGCGCTGCGTCCCCGGCACCCGCCGCATCCTGCCCTTGGCGACCAGGGCCTCCCAGATCTCGGGCGGGAAGCCCTCGGGCGGGGTGATCCCCACGATCCCAGACTTCTTGCCGCTGCTGAAGGCGCCGTGCATGGAGCTGGACTCGTCGTCCCGGCGAGCCAGCTTGAGGCGCTTCTTGAACGCCTTCATGGCTCGCTTCAGCTCTTCCTTGTCGAACTCGGGCGCGCCGTCGCTCACGCTCGTACGGCCTAGGCCCCGCGGCGCAGCAGCGAGGTGACCCCGCGGCTGCGCACGCGCTGCAGCGTCGTCGCCACCTTGAGCCGGACCAGGGTCATGAGCGAGGGGCGGCCGGGGCGCAGGTCGTTGGCGCGGTAGCGCTTGCGCATGAGGTCGCGCTGGATCTTGCCCGAGGAGGTCTTGGGCACGGTGCCGGGCTCGACCAGCAGCACCACGTCGGGCGTGGCGCCGATCGCCTCCAGCACCGCGCTGCGGATCGCGGCCATCATCTCCGCCCGCCGCTGGGTGTCCGAGACGCGCGTCTCGCAGATCAGGATCAGGTCCTCGGTGCCGCGCCCCTCGTTGGGCAGTCCGAAGGCGGCCGAGCAGCCCACCCGGACCCCCTCCACCCTGCCGGCCGCCGCCTCGACGTCCTGCGGGTAGAGGTTCTTACCGCCCTTGATGATGATCTCCTTGGTGCGGCCCGTCACGAACAGCTCGCCGTCGGCGAGGTAGCCCCGGTCGCCGGTCCGCAGCCAGCCGTCGCGCAGCGCCTCGGCCGTGGCGAGGGAGTTCTTGTAGTAGCCCTCCATGAGGGAGGGGCCGCGGACCTCGATCTCGCCCTCGCGCCGCTCGGGCAGCGGGTTCCCCTTGGCGTCCACGATGCGCACGCCGTGGTCGCCCGGCATGGCGTGGCCGACGCCCACCCACACCGCGACGTCGGCCTCGTTCTCGACCGCCTGCTCGTCCGCGGGCACCGCCACGCCGTCCTTCTCGAACCGCACCCGGTCGATCCGGTCGAACCGCGGCTTGGTGCCGGGGGTGGGGAAGGTCGCCGCCAGCGAGAACTCCGCCATGCCGTACACCGGGAAGAAGGTCTCGTCCCGGAAGCCGTAGGGGCGGAAGCGGTCGCAGAAGCTGCGCACCGTCTCGTGGTTGATCGGCTCGGCGCCGCAGAAGGCGACCCGCCAGCTGGAGAGGTCTACCCCCTCGAGGTCCCGGTCGCGGACCTTCTTGACGCACAGGCTGTAGGCGAAGTTGGGCGCCGCGCTGGCGCTGCCCCGGTAGCGGGACATGGCCTTGAGCCACTCCTTGGGCCGGCGAATGAACTTCTCGGGCGGGATCTTGACCAGCGGCATGCCCCAGGCGGCCGAGGCCAGGAAGTGGCCGATCAGGCCCATGTCATGGAACAGCGGCAGCCAGGACACACACACGTCGCCGGGCTGGAAGGCCGCCCCCAGCCCGATCGCCTTGATGTTGGCGAGGAGGCTGGCGTGCGGGAGCACGACCCCCTTGGGGTCGCCGGTGCTCCCCGAGGTGAACTGGATGAACCCCGGATCCTCGGGCCGCACCGGGTGCAGGTCGAGGAGGGCCTCCTCCTCGGCGAGCAGGTCGCTGCCCAGGATCAGGTTGGAGAGGGCCGCCCGGGCGTCCTTGTGCTTGCTCCGGGCCACCTTGAGGACCGCGGTCAGCAGCCCCGAGGCGATGGTCGCCTTCGCCTCGCAGACCTGCGCGATCCGGGCGATCCGGGCCAGGTGCTCCTCCATGCGGGCCAGCGAGAGGGGGGGCACGACCGGGACCGGGATCGCGCCCACCACCTGACAGCCGTAGAAGGCCGCCATGAAGGCCGGCCCGGTGGGGAGCACCAGCAGCACCCGGTCGCCCGGGCGCACGCCGCGCCGCTTGAGGTGAGCCGCCGCCCGGCGGGCGACGTCGTAGGCCTCGGCGTAGGAGAACACCACCGCCTGGTCCTCACCCTCGGGGATACGCCCCTCGGGCAGGTCGTCGTC
>JAWLGW010000747.1:0-4092 GCA_041690735.1 Planctomycetota bacterium | reverse complement strand
TGCGCGGGTCGAGGACCTCGGCCGAGGCGAGCACGGCCCCGCCCACGTCCCGCCCGCCGAGGGCGTACACCCGCTCGCGCAGGCTGGCGCAGGCGGCGACGTCGCGGGGGGTGGTCAGGTCGGCGGCGCCGGCCCACACCCCCGCCAGGAGGTCGAACCGCTCCACCTTGGCGGTCACCGCCCCGCCGCTGGTCCCGCCCACCACGTACAGCCCGCCGCGCGCCCAGGCCGCGCCGCACCGGCGACGCCCGGTCGGCAGGTCAGGCAGGGCCACCCAGGCGTCGGTCGCCGGACGGTAGGCCTCGAAGGTGGCCAGGTCGAGGGTGCCGTCGCTGCCGCCGACCACGTACAGCCGGCCGGCGTAGGCCGCGGCCGCGTGCTCCTCGCGGGCGGTGGGCGCGGGGGCGACGGGGGTCCAGGCGTCGTCGCGCCCGTTCCAAGCGAGCGTCACCGCCGTGGGCGCGCCGCCGGCGCGCCCGCCGGCCACGTAGGCGCACGAGTCGACGCCGGCGACGGCGCCCGCCTCCACCGCGACCGGCAGGGGCGCTCGCGTCTCCCACACGTCGACCGGGTGCGGGCGCAGGCGCTCGTGCGTGTCCAGGTAGCTGCCGTCGTTACCGCCCACCACGAACGCCTCGCGCCCGATCACGCCCGCCGCCAGGTCGCCGCGCGCCTTGGGGAGGCGGGCCACCCGCCGCCAGGCCGAGTCGCCGGGGCGCAGCGCCTCGACGTCCGCGGCGTGCCCCGCGGCGCCGGTGCCGCCGATCGCGTACAGCGTGTCGGCGATCACGACCGCCACCAGGTCCGCGCGCGGGGTAGCGAGCGCCGGCCCGGCGCTCCAGGCGTCGGTCGCCGGGTCGTACACCTCCACCACCCCGAGCGGCCCGCCGCCGTCGTCGCCGCCGATCGCGTACAGCAGGCCCCCGCGGGCGGCGAGGCCCAGGCCCCGCCGCGCCGTCGGCAGCGGAGCGCGCGTCTGCCAACTTCCCGCGCCGGGGTCGAAGGCCTCCAGGGTACCGACCACGCCGGCGCCGTCGTAGCCGCCGGCGACGTACAGCCGTCCGCCCAGCTCGGCCGCCGCCAGGTCCACCCGCCCGCCGCCGGGCAGGTCGGGGGCCGCCGCCCAGGCGCCGCCCACCGGATCGAACCGCTCCACGGTGGCGACCACCGCCGCGCCGGCCCGCCCACCCGCGGCGTACAGGTGCCCGCCCACCGCCGCCGCCGCCAGCCCGCGGCGCGCTCCGCCGGGCAGGGGCGGCTCGCTGCTCCAGCTCTCGGTGGTCGGGTCGAGGGCGAACACGCTCGCCTGGTCCACCCCGTCGCTGCCGCCCACCACCCACAGGCGTCCCGCCAGACCGGCGGCCGCCGCGGCGCCCCGCTCCGCGGGCAACGGCGTCGCCTGGACCCAGGGGTCGGCCCGGTAGTCGTAGCGCGCGATCACCGTCCAGCCGTCGGCGCCGACGCGGTTGAACAGCACCAGCAGGGAGTCGTCGTGCTGCGCCGCCCCGGCCGACACCGCGCCGCCTCCTCGCTCGTGCCCCGGGGGCACCGGGGTCTTGAGGAGCCACCGGTCCTGGTCGGGGGAGTAGGCCGGGTTGAGGGTAGGGTCGCTGTAGGCCGCCTTGGCGGAGACGAAGTGGACCAGGTCGTCGCCCCCGTGGGCGGCGGGGTTCTGCAGCAAGTTCCCGGACTGCCCGGGCGGGGTGGCCAGCACCGTCCAAGCGTCGTCCACCGGCGAGTAGGCCTCCGCCGGCGGAGAGACGGCGTTGCCGCCGATCACGTACAGCCGCCCCTCGAACCCGGCCGCTCCCGGGCCGTCGCGGCCCTGGTCCATGTTGGGCAGCTGCGTCCAGGCGTCGGCGGCGAAGTCGTAGCGGAAGGCCTCGTCGCTCGGGTTGGTGCCGTCGTGTCCCCCCAGGGCGTACCCCGCGCCGTGGAGGGCGCCGGTCCCCGCGCCGCCGCGGGCGTTGCCGGAGGCGCCCGAGCTCCAGGCGTCCGCCACCGGCTCGTAGAGCCGGGCCGGCACCGACAGGAAGGCGCCGCCGACGCCGATCAGCCGGCCGCCGTAGGGGTAGTACCCGTACCCTTCGGTGCTGCTCGGCGAGGCGGCGCCGAGGCGCCACCCGCCGGTGTCGAGGTCGAGCACCTCGGTGAGCTTATCCCCCGAGGCGGAGTTGATCACGAACGCCTCGTCGCCGAGCACCGCCAGCGCCGGCCCGGTGCGGTCGGTGGGCACGATCCCGACCACCGTCCACACGTCGCCGTCGGAGTTGCCCACCCGGAAGTCGTTCGTCTCGGTGGTCACCCCCGCCGCGCCGTCGGTGGGGCGGACGCGCAGGCGAATGAAGGGGCTGGTGATCTCGCCCATGTCCGCCAGGGCGTCCCACACGAAGGTGTGCGGCAGCCCCGCGCCGGGCCCGCTCGGGAGCGGCCCCAGCCCCTCGCTGGGGGCGCCCGGGACCTCGGCGGCGGTCTTGTAGTTGATCCCGCCGTCGTCGGAGTACTCGACCACCACGCTCACCGTGTCGCCCTCGGGGTCGATCAGGGCGTAGTCGAGGCGCACGCTGCCGCGCGCGTCGGCCGGGGTCTGCACCAGGGCCAGCGGCGGCACGTTGGGGGTCAGGTCGAGGTCCACGGTGACCGAGTCGGACGCGCCGCCCGGCGCAGCGGTGGCGCGCACCGTCACGCCGGCGGCCGCCACGGGGCCGAGGTCGGCCAGCGCGTTCCACAGGAACACGTGCGCCGTGCCCGTGGGCGCGGCCTCGAGCACCGTCGTCCCCTGCGAGGGCAGCGCCGGGACCTCGCTGCAGTCGACGAAGGTGACCCCGTCGGTGGAGTACTCCAGGTCGAGGATCACCGGGTCGGCCTCGGCGTCGCTCACGGTCAGGTCGAGTCGGACGACCTGCTGGGTGTGGGGCGAGGCGAGGGGAGCCAGCGCCACGTTGGGCGAGGTGTTGGGTAGGCTGTTGTCGAGGACGAAGTCGAAGGTGTCGGCCGCCGCGCCGCTGTCGTCGTCGTGGGGGACCACCCGCAGCCGGACCGCCGCCCCGTTGGCGCCCGGCAAGTCGGTGGCCGAGGCCCACACGAACAGGTGGTCGGTCCCCCCCGGCGAGGTGGTGAGGAGCGTGGTCCCGTCGCCGCCCAGGCCAGGCGTGGCGGGCGAGAAGCTCAGGCCCCCGTCGTCGGACCACAGCACGTCGATCCGCGCCTGATCGCCGTTGGAGTCGCTCAGCCGGTACTGGAGGACCACGTCCCCCGCCTGGGCGCCGCCGGGGGTCGAGAGCGCCGCCGCCGGCGGCTCGTTGTTGGTCACGGTGAAGGGCCCCGTCTCCACCGGGGTGCCGGTCGCGGTGTCGAGGGGCTCCACCTGCAGGACCACGCCGGTGACCACCTGCGGCCCGAGGTCCGCCTTGCTGTCCCACAGGAAGGTGTGCGCCGTCCCCCCGGCCGAGGTGGCGAGCCCGGTCGTCCCCCCGCCGCCCGCGGCCTCGCTGGCCAGGTTGAAGCTCGCGCCCCCGTTGACGGAGTACCGCACCCGGATCGCCGCGGGGTCGCCGTTGCTGTCGCTCAGCGTCAGCTGCACCGGCACGTCGCCCGTGGCGCCGCTCGGCGTGGTGACGCTGGCCGTGGGCGGCCGATTGTTGTCGACCTCGAAGTTGGCCGAGGTCGCCTCCTGCCCCACCCGCCCGTCGGCGGCGATCGGCCGCACCCGCAGCCGGACCGCGGCCTCCCGCGCCTCCCCCAGGTCGGCCAGGGCGTTCCACAAGAAGACGTGCCCGCTCCCGCCCGGCGAGGCGTCCAGCGGCCCGGTCCCCTCCCCCGGCGCCCCGGGCAGCTCGGTCGCGGCCACGAATCCGCCGGCGACGCTGTACTCCACCTCGATCCGGGCCGGGTCCCCTTCGGCGTCGGTCAGCGAGTAGCGCACCTCGACCAGGTCGCGCTGCACGGTGGCCGGCGTATCGAGCGTCGCCGAGGGCGTGGCGTTGGCGGTGCCGCCCCCGCCGCTCTCCGACGACTGCCCCAGCCCGATCACGGCCCCGGCGGTGATCGCCGGCCCGCAGCCGACCAGCCCCCCCGCCAGGAGCACCACCC
>JAWLGW010000746.1:0-4098 GCA_041690735.1 Planctomycetota bacterium | reverse complement strand
GGCTGACCACGCGACAGCACAGGCGCGCCTCGCGCAGGAACCGCCGGTGCTCCTCCGACCCGCCCCGGATCTCGCCGCGCAGCACCTTGACCGCCACCTTGCGCTCCAGGATCAGCTGCCGAGCCAGCCACACCCTGCCGTGGGCGCCGGCGCCGAGCTCCTCCAGCAGCTCGAGCTCGTCGGCGGGCAGGAGCGGCGCGTCGGCTTCGCGGTGGCTCATGGCGGCCGTCTTGCTCTCCTCGTCGTGCCCCACCAGCTCGACCTCGATCGAGTGCCGGCCCACCACGACCGAGGCCCCGGGGCGCACGCGGGCGGGGGAGCGGGGGGCGAGGCGTCCGGCGCCCAGGTAGGTCCCGTTGCGGCTGCCGAGGTCGGTGACCCACACCCCGTCGTCGCGCAGCTCGAGCGTCAGATGCCGGCGCGAGACGCGGCGGTCGTCGACCCGCAGGGTGGTGTCCTCGCCCCTTCCGATCACGAAGGTCTGCCCCGGGCGGAGGACGCTGCTCGCCACCACGTCCCCACGCTCGAGCACGACCAGGTTCGCGTGCACCCGCCCCCCTGCTCCAGGCGCCTCGCCGAGGGCGCCGCCCGCGAGCTTACCTGCCGCGGTCGGGCGCGATCAGGTCCGCCACGATCCACCGCTCTCGCGCGCGCTCCACCGTCAGCAGCAGGCGGTCCCCCTCGCGGAGCTGCGCCAGCGCGGCCCGCAAGCGGGAGCGCAGGGCCGGCGACGTCGACAGGGGCACCTCCCGCGCGCGGCCGTCGGAGAGCTCGATCCGCAGGGCGTCCTCCGCCAGGCCGCGGAAGCGCCCGTCCACGGTGCGCCGCCCGACGGGCGGTGAGGCCGCGGGCCGAGGCGGCGCTCCGGCGCCCGCCCCCGGGGCCCCCACCCGCACGCTCACCGCGCCGCCCAGCACCACGTAGTCTCCCGCCGTGGCGGCGATCGCCCGGATCGCGGTCAGCGGCTCGACGTCCTTGAGGTCGACGGTGATCCGCCCCCGGACCTCGGGCGCGATCACGATGCTCTGTCCGGCGTAGCGGGCGAGCAGGAGCAGGACCGTGCGCACGTCCGCGTCGGTGAAGGTCACGCTCACCCGCAGGGGGCGCTCGATCAGGAGGACCTCGCCGGGCAGCTCGCGCAGGCGCAGGTGAGCGAGGCGCGCCACGAGGTCCGCCGCGTCGCGCCAGGAGACGCGCTCCAGCCGCAGGGCGATCCGCGCGTCTGCGTCGCCGTCCACCAGCACGGTCCGGCCCGACTGCCGGGCGATCTCCGCGGCGATCTCGCTGACGGACGCGTCCTCGACGTCGAGCGACACCTCCTCACGGAGGCGGACCGGCGCCGCCACCTCCTGCTGAGCCTGCGCGGCCAGCGGGGCGAGCGCGGCCAGGGAGAGCGCGAGCGCCCCCCGGTGAACCACCCGCAGCATGGACGCCTCCTCCCCCAGGGAGAGAGTTGCAGGGACCGCAGCCGCGTGCAAGGGGGGGCTCGAGGGCCCAGGGAGGAGGAAGGACAGGGAATCTGAACATGAGCTGGGAGTCAGGAATGAATGAGGGAAGAGGCACCAGCCCCCGTTCCTCGGTCATGTTCATAGTCCCTGTTCTTCTCCCTCCTTCTCCTCGTCGAGATCCTTGAGGGCGTCGATCAGCCACACCAGGAAGGCCACCGACGTGACCGCCGTCCCTCCCAGCAGCCCCGCGATCAGCCCGTAGAAGGGGTCGAACCCGTGCTCCCGCGCCATGCGGGCCCCGGCCCAGGCGAGGGGACCTGCCAGCAGCAGGTAGCGGACGATCGCCATGAGCAGGCCCGGGCCGCCCCGCTGCAGGGCCTCGAACGCCGGGCGGCAGAGGATGAACGGCATGGCGACCAGCGCCCCCAGCGGGGTGCCGTACCGGACCGCGAACCCCGCCAGGGTCTGGGTGGTCTCGGCGTTGCCGAGCCAGCGGGCCAGGGGCTCGGCGAGCAGGAAGCACAGGGGCGTGGCCACGAGCACCACGTAGGCCGCGCTCAGCCCGAAGGCGCGGTACAGCTGGGCGCGGATCGCCTGGTGGTGCCCCTCGCCCACCAGGCGGGCGACGAAGGGGAGCACCGCCACCCCGACCGCGATGATCGGCATGAGCACGATCAGGACGGCTCGGTGGTATACGGCGTAGGCCGCGACCGACGCGGTCGCGTCCTCGAACTGCAGGAGCACCGCGTTGACCAGGAACTGCTCGGTCCCCATGAGGACGTAGGTCAGCGCCGAGGGGATCCCCAGGGCCAGGAGCGCCGAGAGGGGGCGGGAGTACAGCCCCTCGCGTGTGAGCCCCGGGCGCCGACCCCGCGGTGCGGCGGGCGGCTGCGGATCGGCCGCCCACCGGGCGCGCCGCTCCGCCTCCAGGGCTCGCATGCGCCACAGGGAGTAGGCGAGGCTGGCCACGCGCGAGAGGCCCGTGGCGAGGGCGATCCCGAGGAGGCCGAACCCGAAGCCGAACACGAACAGGGTGTTGAGGCCCAGGTTGGTGAACCCCGAGATCAGGCCGGCGATCATGGTGGTCTTGGTGTCGTGGTGCGCCTTGACGATCGAGTCCGGGATTACGGACCAGAAGGCGAACAGGGCGATCCCCGCCATGGCCACCGGGGCGTAGATCCCGAAGGCCTCGGCGGTCGCGGGCTCGAGGCCGAGCTCGTCGCTGATCGCCCACACCAGCCCGGCCAGCCCCAGGAACAGCAGGGTCAGGGCGCCGGCCACCCAGGTGGTGACCCGCACCAGCTGGCGCAGCCGCTCCTCGTGCCGCTCCCCCATGGCGCGGCTGAGGTGCGAGGTGAGCGCGGCCGAGGTGCCCACCCAGCAGGCGACGAACAGGAACTCCAGGGGGAAGAACAGCCCGATCGCCGCGAGCGCCGAGTCGCTGATGTGGCTGGCGTAGGGCAGGTCGACCGCGCTGAGGAGCGAGCGGGCCGTGAAGCTGATCACCAGCGGCCAGGCCAGGGCGAGGAGGGTCTTGCTCTCGGTGGGGGAGGGGGGCATGGGGGCGGGCAGTTTATCCTCGGCGGGCATGAGCGAGGACGAGTCACCGGCGGGCGGTCGCGCGGACGACGCGGACGACGTGGAGGACGCGGAGGAGGGCGCGCCCCTCTCGCCCGACGCGGTGGTCGAGCAGGCGCTGGCGCGGCTGGAGCTGGGGCGCGACGCCGAGGGCGAGCACGCGGCGCTGGCGCACGACGCCCTGTGGCTGGCGCTGGTCAGCCTGGGCGAGGAGGTGCGCCCCGAGCTGGAGGCGCTGCTGGCGGGGGAGGTGTGGTCGCCGCTCCTGGGTCCCGAGGCGCCGCCCCTGCGCGACCCCCTCCTCGACCGGGTGGCGCTGGGGCTGATCGCGCAGCGCCACGCCGCCCGGGCGGGCGCCGGCGTGGCTCAGCGGGCGGCGGCGGCGCTGGCGGCGGCGGCCCTGTGCTGCGCCGACCCGCGGGTGGGCCTGCGCCTGCAGCCGGGCTTCGGCCGGCTGCGCCTGCTCGAGATCGTGGAGCAGATCCCGGTGGCTCTCCCGATCCGCGCCCTGACCCTCGAGCTGCGCCACCTTCCGCTGCGCACGGAGCCCCGGGTGCCGCCCGCGCTGATCGCGCGGGTCGAGGACCTGCTCGACCGCCTCGACGCGCAGGGGCTCCTGCCGGCCTCGCTGGCGGACCACCCGGACGCCGCCGACGTCGAGGCGCCCGGGTGGACGAGCGATGCGCTGCTGGCGGCGCTGCTGCCGGGTCGGGCCCGCGCCCTGCGCAGCCTGGCGCGGGTGGTGCTGCCCGCGCCCGCCCCCTTCACCGACGCCGAGGCGTTGCTGGCCGCCTGCCGCGCCGCCGACCCCCGCCTGTGGGCCGACGCCGCCCCGGAGGTCGTGCTCCGCCGCTACGCGGCCCTGGCGGAGGCGCTCGGCGAGACGCCCTTCGCGCTGCGGCCGGCGAGCGAGGGGTTCGGCCGGTCCTAAACGGCAGGTCACGATCATGAGCGGTCGCTGCGAGGGCGGGTGGTAGCGCGCACAGGTGTCGACGCGACCGCTCATGATCGTGGCTGCCGTTCAATAGGGAGAGACGAGGAAGGGCTTTCATGCACCCAAGCCCGCGCCGGT
>JAWLGW010000745.1:0-4101 GCA_041690735.1 Planctomycetota bacterium | reverse complement strand
CCGCCAGCTCCCGCCCCACCTCCACTTCAAGGAGTGGAACCCGAACATCGAGCGCGGCAGCCTGGAGGTCGAGATCCCCACCACCCTCACCGACTGGGAGTGCGCGGGCCCGCGCATCGCCGGGATCAGCTCCTTCGGCTTCCAGGGCTCCTGCGCGCACCTGCTGGTCGAGGAGGCGCCGCGGCCGGCCGAGGTCCCGGCGGCTAACGCGCCCGAGCGCCCGATCAGCGTGTTGGCCCTCTCGGCCAGGAGCGACGCCGCGCTGCGCGCCCTGGCGGACCGCCACCTGACCGTCCTGCGCGCGAACGAGCCGTCCCTGCCCGACCTGTGCGCCAGCAACAACGGCGGGCGCGCCCACTTCGAGCGGCGCGCCGCGCTGATCGCCGCCGACCGCGCCGAGCTCGAGCGCGAGCTCGCCGCCCTGGCCGAGGGGCGGGCGACCCCACCGGCCGCCGTGGCGAGCTCCCCGCTCGTCTTCCTGTTCACGGGGCAAGGCTCGCAGCAGGCCGGCATGGGCCAGCGGCTGCACGCGACGCTGCCCGTCTTCCGCGAGACGCTGGACGAGTGCGCCGCGCTGCTGCGCGACGAGGGTCTGGTCGACGCCGACCTGCGCGACGTGCTGTGGGGCGAGCGCAGCGGCGAGGTCGACGAGACGGCCTGGGCTCAGCCGGCGATCTTCTCCTTCCAGCGCGCGCTGCTGGCGACCTGGGCCGCCTGGGGGATCCACCCGGACGCCGTGGTCGGCCACAGCGTGGGCGAGTTCATGGCGGCCGTCGCGGCCGATGTCCTCGGTTGGGAGGACGCCCTCCGCCTGGTCGTGCGCCGCGGCCGTCTGATGCAGGACCTGCCGCGCGACGCCGGCGCCATGGCCGCCGTGTCGGCCAGCGAAGCGCAGGTCGAGGAGACGCTGGCGCGGCTGGGGCTCACGGGTCAGGTGGTCGTCGCGGCCGTGAACGGCCCCGCGAGCCTGACGATCTCAGGGGAACGCGCCGGAGTCGAGGCGGCCCTGGTCGAGCTCGAGCGCGCCGGCGTCCGCGCGCGAGCGCTGGCGGTCTCCCACGCCTTCCACTCGCCGCTGATGAACCCGATGCTGGCGCGCTTCGAGGAGGTTCTGGCCCGGGTCACCTTCGGCGAACCTCGCCTGCGCTTCGTCTCCACGGTGACCGGCGCCGAGGCCACCGCCGCGGAGCTCGGCTCGGTCGCCTACTGGCGCGACCAGGTCCGCAACCCGGTTCGGTTCCACGACGCGATCCAGACCCTGCGCGGCGCTGGGGCCCAGCTCTTCGTCGAGCTCGGGCCGCAGGCGCACCTGAGCGCCATGGCCCGCCGGGGTCTGAGCGACGATACCCCAGCCCTGTTCCTGCCCTCCGCTCGGGGCGTCCGCCCGGGCGGCGACGACTGGCGGACGCTGGGGAGCAGCCTGGCGGCGCTGTACGCGGCCGGTCGGACTCCCGACTGGGACGGACTGGAGCGCGGCTTCCCGGCGCGCCGCCGGGTCGAGCTGCCGACTTACCCGTTCCAGCGCGAGCACCACTGGGTCCCGGACGAGGAGGCTCCCCTCCAGCGCGCCGAAACGGCGCCGGTGGTCGGGCTGGTCGGCGCTCCGCTGCTGTTGCCCGGGATCGCGGGCAAGGTCTTCTGCGGATCGCTCCAGGCCGATCGTCCCGACTACCTCACGGACCATGTCGTCGCCGGAGCGACGGTCGTCCCGGGAGCGGCGCTGCTCGAAATGGGCCTGACCGCCGCCTTCCGGGCCCAGGAGGGCGCCGCGCCGCCGATCGTGACCGCGCGCGCCGTCTCCTTCTCACGCTTCCTCCGGCTCGCGCCGGGCGAGACCCGCGACGTCCAGGTCGGGCTCGAGACGGTCGCCGCTGGCGGCTTCCGGTTCCGGGTCGCGAGCTGCGCCAGCCGCCAGGCGAACGAACCGGACGCCTGGACGGTGCACGCCACCGGCGAGGTCACGGCGACCCCGGGAGCGCCGACCGGCGAGAAGGTCAACCTGGGCGAGATCCACAAGCGCATGATCGGCAAGCCGATCGGCCGGGCGGACGTCTACCGCCTGCTGGGTGAGGCCGGCCTGGCCTACGGACCCGCCTTCCAGGGGCTGGCCCAGGTGTGGCGCGGGGACGGTGAGTCGTTGGGGCGCGTCGACCTCTCCCTGCCCCGGACCGCGGTCGAGGAGCACTTCGCCCATCCGACCCTGGTCGACGCCGCCCTCCATTCGGTGGCGTTCGCCGTGGGCGACACCGCCGGCGTGGACCCCTACCTGCCGGTCGCCCTGGACGAGGCCCGCTTCCACGGCCCGCTCGAGGAGGGGCCGTTCTGGGTCCACACCCGCACCCGGGAGGCGGTCGCCCCGGGCCAGCCGATCGCGGTCGACGTGACCCTGTACGGCCGGACCGGCGACGAGCGCGCCCGCCTGACCGGGTTGCGGCTGGCCCCCACTCCGCGGCGCAAGCTGGCGCTGCTGCTCGGCGGGGACGACGCCTCTGCGGCTGCGGACCTGCGCTACCACGTCGCCTGGACCCCGGCCCCGCGGGCGGTCGAGCCGAACAGCGAGCTGGGGGACCGCGCCTTGGTGGTCGGCGCCTCCTGGTTGGCCGAGGCCGTAGCCGCCGCGCTCTCCGACGCCATCCCCGTCGAGCGCGTCCCCAGCGACACCCTGGGCCCGGCGCTCGACCAGGCCGTCGCAGCCGGCGCGACCTCGCTGCAGGTGCTGGTGTGCGCCGGCGCGGCGGAGGACGACCCGGTCCAGGACGAGCTCGCGCCGGGCAAGCTGGTGCTGGAGGCCACCCAGGCCGTCGTCGCGGCCCGGGCTCGACACCCGCGGGTCGAGCTGCGCTGCGCCACGATCACCTGCGGCGCCGTCACCACCGAGCTCGGTGCGGAGGCGAGCCGACCCGGCGAGGCGGCGACCTGGGCCCTGGGGCGAGTCGCCGCCTTGGAGTGCCCGCAGGTCACCTGGCTGCGAATCGACCTCGACCCCGCGGACCCGGCCGCCTCCGCCGCGCAGCTCCCGACAGAGCTCGCCATGCGCACCGGGACCCGCGAGGTCGCCCTCCGCGGCGCCCGCCGCCTGATCGCCGGCTTGGCGCCGGCGCGCCTCGGCGCGAGCGGGGTCCTCGAGCGCCCGCTGCTCGACACCGGACGACTCGAGCTCGGCTTCGACGAGCGGGGCTCGATCGACGACCTGCGGCTGCAGAACGGGGCCGCGCCCACCCCGCCCGCTCCGGGCTGGGTACGAGTCCGCGTACTGGCCGCCGGGCTCAACTTCCGCGACGTCATGAACGTGCTGGGGACCTACCCGGGCGACCCCGGCAAGATGGGGCTGGAGTGCGTCGGCGAGGTCGTCGCCACCGGCGCGAGCGACTCGACCCTGAAGGTCGGCGACCGGGTGGTCGGGCTCGCCTCGGGCTGCTTCGCCAGCGAAGTGCTGGTCCCCGAACCCTTGCTCGTCCCCATTCCCGCGGACGCGGACCCGGCCGCCTGGGCCACGGTCCCGGTGACCTTCCTGACCGCCCACTACGCCCTCAACCGGCTGGCGAAGCTCCAGCCCCGCGAGCGGGTGCTGATCCACGCCGGGACCGGCGGGGTCGGCATGGCGGCGATCCAGCTGGCGCGGCGGGCCGGAGCAGAGATCCACGCGACCGCCAGCACTGAGTCCAAGCGCGCCCTGCTGCGCGACCTGGGGGCCGCGCACGTCTACCACTCCCGCACGCAGGACTACCAGCGCGAGGTCATGGACAACACGGACGGCGAAGGCGTCGACGTGGTCCTCAACTCGTTGGCGGGCGACACCATCGCCAACAGCATCGCCCTCCTCCGCGCCGGCGGGCGCTACCTCGAGATCGGCAAGACCGGGATCTGGACCGAGGAGCAGATCGCGGCTCACAACCCGCACGCGCGCGGCTTCCTGATCGCCCTCGACGACCTGGCCGCCCAGCAGCCGCTCCTGGTCGGGGACATGCTCCGCGAGCTGGCCGGTTGGATCGCAGCTGGCGAGCTCCGGCCGCTCCCTCATACCACCTACCGGGTCGAGAGCGCGCGCCGGGCCTATCGCACGCTGTTCACGGCGGGGCACGTCGGCAAGCTCGTCCTCAC
>JAWLGW010000744.1:0-4102 GCA_041690735.1 Planctomycetota bacterium | reverse complement strand
CCACGCGGGCGCGCGCGACGTCTCGAGCCCGGTCCGAACATCACATCACCGACGAGGACTGCTGGATCTGTTCCTGGACGCCGCTCAGCTCAGGTCGGCCCCGAACGACATCCCCATGGCCGCCGCCGTCACGACCACGTCGCCGGCGAGGTCGATCTTGCGCACCCGATCGACCACCGCCTCCAGCGGGACGAGGGTCGTGCGCTCCCCCTCGATCCCCACCATCACGCCGCGCGCGCCTTCGTGCACCGCCCGCACCGCGGCCCCTCCGAAGCGGGTGGCCAGGATCCGGTCGTGGGCGGTCGGGTCGCCGCCCCGCTGGAGCGGCCCGAGCACCGTCAGCCGGTGCACCTCGTCGCCGAGCTGCTCCGCGAGCTGTCGGGCGGCGGTCCCCTGCGGGGGCTCCTCCCGCGGCGGGGCGCCGATCGGCCGAGCGCCCTCGGCGACCACCACGATCGTGGACTTCTTCCCCTGCTCCTTGCGCTCGGCGATCTGCGCCAGGACGTGCTTGGGCCGGTAGGGCAACTCGGGGATCAGCACCACGTCGGCGCCGCCGGCCAGCCCCGCGGCCAGCGCGATCCATCCCGTGTGGCGGCCGGTGACCTCGAGGATCATGGTGCAGTGGGTGGTCTCGCCGGTCGTCTGGAGGGCGTCGATCGCCGCGGTCGCCAGCTCCACCGCCGTCATGGTGCCGAAGGTCACGGCGGTGCCCGGGAGGTCGTTCTCGACCGTCTTGGGGATGCACACGATCGGGACCCCCATGCGGTGCAGGCGCAGGGCGATCGCCAGCGAGCCGGCGCCGCCGATGCAGATCAGGGCGTCGAGCCCCTCCCAGCGGATCGAGTCCAGGATCTCCGCGCTGCGGTCCTCGCCCGCCTGCTCGAAGGGGTTGCCCCGGTTGCAGCCCAGGATCGTGCCTCCCCGCCGGACGAGCCCCTGCACGTCGGCCGGCGCCAGCGGCCACAGCTCGGGGGGGCGCAGCAGGCCCTCGAAGCCGTGCCCCACCCCGAACACGTCCGACCGGTAGTGGTGGACGGCGGTGCGCACCACCGCCCGAATGACCGCGTTGAGGCCGGGCGCATCGCTGCCCCCGGTCAGGACTCCGAGCTTCATGCCGTACCCCGCTTCACCCAGTCCCTGCGCTCTGCTAGATTGACCCCCCGATTAGAGGGCGACGCGACAGGGGAAGGAAGGCCACCCGAGCGCATGCCGTTCCTGGGCGAAGAGAACCGCCGCGCCGCGCGGATCAAGTTCCGACTCACCGATAACCTGGAGGCGCGGTACAAGTGCCTCTCGCACCTGGACGAGTACCAGTGCGACCAGGTGTTCACCGGCGCCGTGCTGAATCTCAGCAAGGGCGGCGCCCTCATGGTGGGGCAGGTCCCCGGGCGTGACTGGCTGCCGCGGCTGGGCCAGGGCCTGGTGCTGATCGGGCTCAACCTCATGGTGCCGACGGGGCGGCCGGTCAAGGCCCTGGCCTCGCTGCGCTGGACCCGCCCCGCGCCCGAGGCGGTGCCGCTCCCCGACAAGCTGGGGGAGGGGCCGCACTACGAGATGGGCGTCCAGTTCGAGCAGATCGACCCCGCCCAGCAGACGGCGCTGGAGAAGTTCCTGATCGGTCACCAGATCCGGACCCGCCGGTTCAGCCTCCGCGACGAGCTCAAGCGCGGGGGGATGTGAGAAGCTCGAAGAAACAGGGAACATGAACTTGAACTGGGAGTGAGGAATGCAGCGGTCGCGTGAGCGCTGCCGGGCGCGCAGCTCATTTCCCGTTCCTCATTCGTGTTCGAGTCCTCTGCTCGCGCTCCTCCTGCTCCTGCTGTTCGCTGGCGCCCCCGCCTTCGCCCAGCAGGCCCAGCCGCCCGCCGAGGAGGCGCGGCGGCTCCTCGAGACCTTTCGGCGCGGCGACGTGCGCGAGCGCCGTCAGGCTCTGGAGCGGCTGTCGCGCCTCGGCGACGGCGCCCTGCCCGCGCTGCAGGAGGCGCTCGCCACGGGCGACCCCGACCTGCGCTTCCACGTCCTGTTCCTGCTGAGCGAGCCCTTCGGGCGCCTCGACGAGCGGCTGCGCACGATCGCCCTCGGCAGGGAGCAGAACGCCGCCACCTACCCCGAGGCGCTGGAGGCGTACCGGGCGATCGTCGCCGACGCCACGCCCGACACCCCGCGGCTGCTGGTGCACCTGCTCCTGCGCGGCGACCTCGCGCTGGGGGAAGGGAGTGTGGCGGCGGTGGGGCTGGACCTGCTGCGCGAGCTCACCGAGGCCGCCGCCTCGCGGGGCGAGCTGACCGCCGACGACGTGGCGGCGCTGGGGGGCCTGTTCGAGCCCGACCTGGGGCCGGCCTTCTACGACCTGGTCCCCCTGTTCGCGGCCGTGCCCTGGGAGCTGGCGCTGCCCGCGCTGCGGACCCTGGTCCGCAGCGGCTCGGTCCCCCAGCGGATCCGCGCCGGGCGGGTGCTGGCCGAGGTGGCGCCGCCCAAGCCCGCCCTGCACGAGGTCCTTCCCCTGTATCTGCCGCTCCTGCAGGCGGCCGAACCCGCCGTGCGGCGGGCGGCGATCCAGGCCCTCGACCTGCTGCCGATCGACGCCGACGCGCCGCTCATGCCGGCGGTGTCGCTGGTGCTCGACCCGGACGAGGAGGTGGCGCGCGAGGCGCTGCGCGTGGTGGGCGAGCGGCGCCTGCACCTGGCGCGTGAGGCGTGCGAGCAGCTGGTGAACGATGCCGGGCGCCCGACCGAGCTGCGGCTGGCCGCCGCGCGCGCCCTGGGGCTGCTGGGGGACCCGGGCGCGGCGGCGACCCTCCTCCCCCAGGCAGACCCTCGGGGGCCGACCGACCGGCGGCTGGTGCTCACCGCCGCCTGGGCCCTGGGGGCGGTCGGCGCCGAGGAGGCGCGACCCCTGCTCGAGCGGTTGATCGCCGACGACGACCTGGCTCACGAGGAGGTGTTGTACCGCGGCCTGGCGCGGCTGGGCGCCCCCGGCCGCGAGGCGCTGCTGGCGCTGGCGCGGCCGAGCCCGCCCTTCCCTCGCCAGCGGAAGGCGGTGGACGCCCTGCGCGCCCGGGCCGAGCTGGCGGTGGCCGCTTTGGGCTCGGCCCCGGGGGCGGAGGCGATCGACGCGCTGGGAGCGCTCGCCACCGAGCAGCCGGTGTTCGACGCGAACCGGCCGGGCGTGACCCGGCGCGAGGCGAAGGAGGCGATCGACGCCCTGGGCGACCGGCGCGAGCCCGAGGCCGCGCAGTGGCTGGGGCGGATCCTGCTGGAGCACGACGCCCGCGGGCTGCTGGCGCGCGACGCGCTGCGGGGCCTGCTCGAGCACCTGTCCTCCTCCGGCCTGCCCGGCGCGGAGGACGACCTGCGGCGGGCGGTCGCCCGCTCGCTGACGGACCGCATGTGGCGGGAAGGCGACCTCGCGGACCTGGGCACGCAGGGCCGCGCGTTGGCGTTGGTCGACCCGACCCAGGCTCGGGCCGTGCTCCGGCGCGAGCTGGAGCGGCGGGCTCAGAGCCCAGCGGCGGCGCGGAGCCTCGCCTGGAGCCTGGCCCGGGCCGGCGACCCCGGGCGGATCGCCACCCACGCGATCCCGCACTCCCTCCAGGAGCTCGCCCGCGCCCCCGCCAACGACCGCCCCCGCGTCGTCAACAACTACGGGATCGACCTGTTGTTCGGGGGCCGCTATCGCGAGGCGCTGGTCGAGTTCCGCCGCATGCTGTGGTGCGACCCCAAGGACGACACCGCCGCCTACAACCTCGCCTGCGGGTACGCGCTCCTGGGCGACACCCGGCGCGCCATGCACTACCTGCGGCGCTCGGTGCAGCTCGGCTTCGCCAAGGTCCGCCACGTCGAGACCGATGACGACCTGAAGGTCCTGGTGGGGCGGCCCGAGTTCGAGCGCCTGCTGCGCCGCATGCGCCTGGCGGTCGAGACGACCTCGCAGCTGCCCGACATGGGGCCGCCGAGGTAATCAGGTTTTCGTGCCCGTGCCCGTGCCCGTGCCCGAAACTCCGCGGGCACGGGCACGGGCACGTAAGAGAGGCAAGCTCCTCCCTATTACGACAGCCTCACGGGCGCGGGCACGGGCACGAGGAAGCTTCGCGCCTACCGC
>JAWLGW010000743.1:0-4122 GCA_041690735.1 Planctomycetota bacterium | reverse complement strand
GCTTTGCGCACGGCCCTGGGCGAGCTGCGGCTCGAGTGCGGCGTCAGCTGGCTCGAGCGCAGCGAGCCCGGCAGCGTCGAGCTGATCGTCGCCGACCCCCCCTACAACCTCGGCAAGTCCGCGTGGGATCGATTCGACTCCCTCGAGGACTACCTGTCCTGGAGCGCGCGGTGGATCGCCGCCGCCCACCAGGCCCTCCACCCCACCGGCACCCTGTACGTCATGGGGTTCAGCGAGGTGCTGGCCCGGGTCCTGGCCGAGGTGGCCGATCGGTGGACCGGGGTGCGGTGGCTGGTGTGGGCCTACCGCAACAAGGCGAACCTCAAGGACGACTGGGGCCGCTCGCACGAGAGCGTCCTGGTCCTGCGCAAGGGGAAGCGCTTCACCTTCAACACCGACGCCGTGCGGGTCCCTTACAACCAGCACACCGTCCGCTACCCCGAGCGCACCCAGGCCGAGAGCTCCCAGTACGGCGGCAAGCGCAAGGACCGCTGGCGGCCGCACCCCCTGGGCGCCCGGCCGCGGGACGTCATCGAGGTGCCCGTGCTCGCCAACGGCACCCGGGAGAAGACGGCTCACCCCACTCAGAAGCCGGTGCAGCTGGTCCGCCGGCTGGTCCTCGCCTCATCCAACGAGGGCGACCTGGTGGTCGACCCCTTCTGCGGCAGCGGCACCACCGCCCTGGTGGCGGAGACCCACGGCCGCCGGTGGATCACCTGCGAGCTCGACCCGAGCTACGCGGCGCTGGCGAGGGCGCGGCTCGAGGACCCCGCCGCCCACGCCGGGCAGCAGACGCGCGAGACCGAGGCGCAGGCGGCGCGGCGGCGAGGGAAGCTGCGCGCGCGGTGAGGCCGCCCCGGGGCGACCGACCCGACTCCGCGGAACCGTCCCCCGTACTCGGGTCCAACGGAGCTGAGTGACAGACCTTCGTGCCCGTGCCCGTGCCCGAAGGCTTTGCGGGCACGGGCACGGACACGGGCACGGGCACGTAAGAAGGGCGCCAGCACCCGCCGTATTCCTTGCCCCCCCGCGCCATCGCACCCAGGTGGCATCCCGACGGCATGGAGAGCTCCTGGGCCGCCCTGTGCCGCGCCCTCGCCGGCGCCCCTGCGGGCTGGCGGGTCATCGCCGTCAGCCTACTGGTGGTGTCGGTCGTGTGGTTGACGCTGGCCACTCGCCGCGGGCTGAGCGCCTCACGCCTGGCCCGCCGCGCCCGGCGCGGCCGCCGGGGTGAGGCCCGGGCGACGGCGCTCCTGGCCCGCCGCGGCTATCGGGTCATCGCAGCGCAGGTCTCGCGCCGCCTGAGCGTGGAGGTCGACGGCGTGACCCTGGAGTACGCGGTCCAGGCGGACTTCTTGGTGGAGGATCGGAGCGGGCGGCGGCTGATCGCGGAGGTCAAGACGGGGCGACGGGCGCCTGACCCCTTGCACCCGCCGACGCGGCGTCAGCTGCTGGAGTACGCCCTCGGCTACCGGGAGGCGGAGGGCGTGCTGCTCGTCGACGTGGAGCGCGGCCGGGTACGCCGCGTCCGCTTCCTGTGGGGCTGATCAGCGGGTGACGGGCACCTCCTCCCGTTGGGAGCCGCCCGCCTCGACCGAGTAGGCGGAGCCCGGCGCGAAGGGGAGCGGCGTCAGGACCCGGGGGAGGAGGTGCGCTGCGACCGCTCGCTGCACCTCGCCGGCGGTCAGCTTCAACCGCTCCGGCGCCAGGAACAACAGCCGCGCCACCTGGGCGCGCCCGCCCAGCACGGGGTCGCTCCCGCCGCCGCGCGCGCCTTGCTCGGCGGCGAACAGCGCACGCACCGCCAGGGCCAGCGGCGGGGGCGCGTCGCGCTGATGGACGTCCGCCAGGGGATCGTCCACCGCGGCCCGGAAGCGCTGGCAGGCGCCCCGCCACAGCGAGCGCGCCATCTCCGCCGCCTCGGCCCCTTCCTCCTTCTCCTCGGCCGTGGCGGTCGGGTCGGTCACGACCTCCAGGAGGCCCCACCAGGCGGTCGTCAGCAGCCGCCCCGTGGCCCGCAGGTCCTCGAGCGGCCCCGCCAGCGGCTCCTCACCCGCTGCGCGCAGGGCGAGCGTCGCCAGGCTGAGGGGCAGGCCGAGGGAGACGACGGGCGTCGAGTGCCGCAGGAGCGTCATGCCCCAGGCCGCCAGCGCCGCCCGCTCGTCGTCGGGCTGCCCTCCCCCCGGCCGTCGCGCCGCGCCTGCGCCCTCGGTCGCCACCAGGGAACGCTCCGCCTCGGGCACCGAGCGCAAGCCGATCAGAGCCGCGCGGGCGGGCGCGTGTCCGAGCAGCGCCGCCACCTCGAGCCGCTGCACGTCCAGGGCGCCTCGCAGCAGCAACCCGCGCAAGGTGACCGCCTCGGCCGTCTGTTGCCAACCAGGAGCGTGCTCTGCCGGCCCCGCAGAATCCCTCACCATGTGCGCCACCTCTGAGCGAGGCACCCTTGCACGCAGGGTGCCGACGGGGGGATCGCTTCAACTCACGCCGGCATGGAGGCAGCGCGTCTCATGAGGCCCATTCGTAGCGCGCCGCCGTCAACAGCGTGCTCGCTCGCTGAGCCTCCCTGCGCCCGATTTTGCTCGAGCGAAATGAAATCGGAGAGGGACCTGCACAGGATCTCGAAGCAGCCGGGGGTCTCGGTCAGGCGCGCACGGCCCGGGCCCGCCCGCGGGCCTCCTCCTCCTCGGGCAAGGCGAGCTCCACCCGCCGCACCCGGCGCGAAGCCTCGTCGCGCAGCACCCGGGCTGCGTCCTCTCGCAGGTGCTCGAAGGCCCGGTGGCGCTCGAGCACCTCCTGCAGCACCACCTCGGGCTCCTGCACCACCGCCTGACCCAGGCACTCCTCGACCGCCTGCTCGACCACGCCCTCCAGCAAGCCGAACGAGGTGTGCACCCGCCCCTCGATCACCCGCTCCGCCAGCGGCCACTGGAGCAGGCACACCGCGATCAGGGTGATCAGCCCGCCCTCGAGCAGCGGGATCGTCCCCTTGAGGGAGGCTGCGATCGAGGAGGGGCCGATCCCCGCCGGGATCAGGCTCCCCACGAAGGCGTAGGCGGTGAGCAGCACCACCAGCACCGGGAGCAGGTTCCAGGCGATCCGCCCGGCGCGGGCCCCCTCCTCGTGCTCGCCGCTGGTCTCGGCGCACACGGCGTAGAACCTGCGGCTGGCCTCGCTGCGCACGGCCACCACCAGCTGCGCCACCCGATCGGGGAGGACGCCCCGCAAGAAGCGACCGCTCCCGGCGAGGGGCGCGCCGTCCTGGCCGCGGCGGGGGGACGGGTGGAAGCCGAGGCGCCGGCCCTCCTGCTCGAACCGATCCAGCACCAGGTCGACCCGCGCCTCCACCTGTTCGATCCGCACCGCCTTGAGCCGCTCGGCCAGCAGGCGCTCCAGGTCGGCCGAGCTGAAGCTGCGGGCCCGGCCGTAGCCCGGCACCAGCAGCGCGCGGACGCCGTACACCACCGTCATGAACACGCCGAAGATCCCGGCGAAGCCCGTCCCGAACAGGTAGCGGAGCACGTTACGCAGCTCGTAGTCGCCGTGGATCGCGCCGAAGAACGAGCGGGTGAGGTCGGCGGTCAGGTCCTTGAGGGTGCTCTGCCAGCCCCGCCGCCACACCTCGACCCTCTCGGGCACGTCGTCGGGGACGCGCTCCTCGAGCCGGGTCAGCGCGCCGCGCACGCGGTCGGCCAGCTTGGCCGCCTTGATCTGCCGGATCCGCACCCGATCCAGCTCGCGCTCCAGCAGCGTGCGCAGCTCACCCCACTGGCCGGCGCCCGGCGCCAGCGCCCCCTCCAGCGGCGGCTGACCCTGCGCCTCGGCGGCCCGCTGCGCCTCGCGCACCGCCAGCGCCGACACCCGCAGCACGCGCGCGTGCCCCAGGCCCCGCCCGGCCAGCTCCTGCTCGAGGTCGGCCACGATCGCGTCGCCGTCTCCCGCCCGGTCGAGCTTGTTCAGCACGAACACGAACTCGATCCCCTCGCGGTGGCGCTCGATCAGCGCGAACAGCTCGGAGCTCAGGTATTTCTCGGAGGTCACCACGCACAGGGCGAGGTCGGTCACCTCCAGCGCCTGCTCCAGCAGCTCGCGGTTCTCCTGGGCGGTGGAGTCGAAGTCGGGCGC
>JAWLGW010000742.1:0-4140 GCA_041690735.1 Planctomycetota bacterium | reverse complement strand
GAGTCTGGCAAGCAGAGCACCCGCGGCGGGACCGGGAACCCCAACGAGAGCCTGGAGGACCGGACCGTCAAGGAGCTGAAGAACCGGGCCAGGCAGCTGGGGATCGAGGGCTTCAGCAGCATGAAGAAGCAGGAGCTGGTGTCGGCGATCCGCTCCAAATAGGCACTCCAAGCGAGCAGAAAGCTCGCATGTGAGGAGGCGCTCGGTCCGCGCTTGCGAGCTGCTCTCTGCTCACTTGGAGTGCCCATTTGGAGATAGATCTAGGGCGGTGCTCCGCGTCGGTCGACCTCCAGTCGGCGATGAGAAATGGCTGTCGCTGTGGCGGGGGCGCCGGCTGTCGCTGCCGAGGCTGTGCTCGCCGCGAGCCGCTAGGCAGCCTGGAGGTGGCCTAGCTGCTTCTGGACCAGGCCGGCGTACAGGCCCCGGCGGGCGACCAGCTCCCGATGGGTGCCTTGCTCCACGATGCGTCCGTCGCGCAGGACAACGATCCGGTCCGCGTCGACGACGGTCGACAGGCGGTGCGCGACCACGAACGTGGTCCGCCCGGCGATCAGGCGGCGGAGCGCCTCTTGCACGAGGTGCTCCGACTCGGCGTCCAGGGCAGAGGTGGGCTCGTCGAGGATCAGCACCGCCGGATCGCGCAGCAGTGAGCGGGCGATCGCGATCCGCTGCCGCTGTCCCGCCGACAGGCGGCAGCCTCGCTCCCCCACGCGCTCCTCGTAGCCGCGGGGGAGGCGCTCGATGAACTCGTGGGCGTTCGCGGCCTGAGCCGCCGCCTCGATCGCCGCGTCGCTGGCGCCTGGCGAGCCGTAGGCGATGTTGCGGCGGACGGTGTCGTCGAACAGCAGGGCGTCCTGGTGAACCACCCCCAGCTGCCGGCGGAGCGAGCGCTGGGCCAGGCGGCGCAGGTCGATCCCGTCGATCGCCACGGAGCCCTCGTCGGGGTCGTGGAACCGCAGCAGCAAGCTGAGGAAGGTGGTCTTGCCTGCGCCGCTGGGGCCCACCAGGGCCACCGTCTCGCCGGAGCGGACCCGCAGGTCGACCCCGTCGAGGGCGGGGCGGTCGCCGGGCCGGTAGCCGAAGCGGACTCCCTGCAGCTCGACCTCGCCGTGGAGGTGCTCGACCTCGATCGCGTCGGGGCGGTCGGGCACCCCGTCCTCGGCGTCGAGGATGCTCAGCACCTCGTCCACCGAGACGGCGGCCCGCCGCACCTGGGAGTAGAGTCCGGTGAGGCCGTGCAGGGGAGCGAACACGGCGCCGATGTAGCCCAGGAACGCCACCAGCGTGCCCAAGGTGACGCGCCCCTCCAGGACCAACACCGCCCCCAGGGCCAGCACGGCCGCGCGCGCCAGCAGGACCAGCACCCGCTGGGTGGCGCCGGTGAGCGAGTCGCGGGCCACCCCGCGGACCACGATCCCGTTGGCGTGGGCGACCTGGCGCAGGAAGCGCCGGTGCTCGGCGTCCTCCATGCTGCAGCTCTTGACGGTCAGGATCCCGTGCAGGACCTCGTTGAAGCGCGAGTAGATCCGCGCCCACCGGTCGAGGAGGCGGCGCTCGCGGCGGACCTGCTCGGGGGCCGCCGCGCGCGCCACCAGCCAGGGGAGCGGCAGGAAGGCGAGCACGATCACCGCCAGCCGCCACTCCAGCTGGAGCATGACCACCAGCGAGGCGAGCAGGAACAGCAGGGACGGCACCAGGTTGAAGGCGACGTCGCACACCCCGGACACGAAGCCCTGCACGCCGCGCTCCAGGCGGGTGAGCGTCGAGCCCACCCCCTGACTGTGGTGGAAGCTCATGGGGAGCGCGTGCAGCTTGGCGACCGACTGCTCCAGCAGCGCGTAGTGGACGCCGATCCGCGTGCGCCACCCCAGCCAGTTGGCGACCGCCTCCAGCACCTCCTTGAGGAGGGCCACCCCCACGAACAGGCCCGCGCCCACCAGCAGCGTCTGCAGCGTCGGCTCCGATCCCAGGGCGTCGAACACCAGCTTGAGCGCCAGCGGCTCCACCGTGCTGGCGGCCGCCGCGCCCAGGCTCAGCGCCAGGGTCGACGCGGTCGCCGCGCCGTGGGGGCGCAGGAAGCCGACCGCGCGTCGCAGCTTGCTCGGTCGGGCGGCCTGGCGGACGTCGGGCACTGCGCGGCTCCTGAGCTGGGCAGGTCCGCCGGGACGGCTTCCCCGGCGGGGCCCCTAGGAGAGCGTGGCCGTGCAGATGGTCAAGGGACGCGTCGAGGCCGCCGTCTCACCACCTCCCGCTGAACGCGCCGCCCCGGAGCTCGCCGTGGCCCTCGGCGACGCTGGAGCAGTCGGGCATGCGAGCGGAGACTCGAGCCGTGGAGGGTGAGCTGTCTCGCAGCCGCCTGCGCTGCTACTCCCCGGGCGGCGGGTCCTGGTTGATCGGGATCTGCTCCTTGATCTGCTCCATCAGGCCCAGCCGCTTGACCAGCCGCCCGTCCTCGTCCCGCTCCTGGACCACCAGCAGCTGCGCCAGCAGCTCGGGATGGTTCGGCTCTTTGTAGCTCACGAACACCAGCTCGCGCCCCTCTCGCTTGGGGTCGGGGAACACGCCCAGCATCTGCCCGTAGGCGACCACGTCGCGGGTGTCGTAGTCCCAGGGCTCGGGGATCCGCAGGGCGCTGAGGGCCAGCCACATCTCGAGGTAGCTGTACTCCTCCCGGGTCGCCTCGCTCATGCGGTCGTAGATCGTCCCTCGGCAGTCCTCCCGGGCGGCGTACTGAAGGATGTCGAACAGGCCCTCGCTCGTGAACGCCAGGCCTTGGTGCGGCAGGCGCTCCACGTCGCAGGCCGACTTGCATCCGGCCAGGGCGACCGTCAGCGCGAGCGCCAGCAGCCGAACGTGGCTCATGGGACACCTCCTCCGTCCCCTGGACTGCCGGGGCCGCGGGGGCCATTCGACCTGATTTGGGCGAGCTGCGCGGCTCCTCCGGCTCCTCCAGGCTCCAGCCTCCGCGGTCAGCCCCAGCTCCCGGGGAGGCCCTTGCCGCTGCGACGCCCCGCGCGCACCATGGGCGGGAGGAGGCGGACCATGAGCGGACGCGGACCGGAGCCCAATCCGACGGAGCGGGCGATCGGATATGTGGTGCCGATCGTCCTGTGCGGCCTCCTGGGAGCGGGCGTCACCGGCTGGATGTACGCCTCGGGCGGTCCTCGCCGGTCGCGGTTCGACGACCGTCGCACCGAGCGGGCGCTGGCTGCCACCAAGGATGGCCTGAAGCTGTGGGCGGCCGCCGGGTTCCTGGTCGGCGGCGTCGTCGGCGCCGGGATCGCCTACCGATCGGAGCAGGGCGACGTCTAAGTGAGGGGCACGATTCCGAGTCGCTCGTCGCGCGGCACCTAGCGGTCAGCAGTTAGGCATTAGCTGTTGGAGCTGTCGCTCCTCGCAAGCGGCCTGGACAAGGCGCGACAGCAGCTAACTGCCAACTGCTACCTGCTCCGTCGTCGTGAGCTGATTCCTTGATTGACCATGCGGCAGTGCGGCTAGCCGGTCTAGCGCCCCAGCGCCCGCTTGCCCAGCGGGTCGTGCAGGAACTCGCGCTGGCAGCGGAGGCACAGGTCGAAGCGGAGCTCCTTGAACACCGTCGCCTCCAGCTCGTCGGCGCTCATGCCCGCCGTCACCTGGTCGAGGCGGTCGATCGTCGCCTGCAGGTCGACCTCGGCCAGGCTGGCCGGGTTGATCTCCATGGGGTCGTAGGCGGCGACCACGCTGATCTTGACCTCGTAGCGGACGTCTTCGTCGGCGAGGAGGGAGCCGTCGCAGCGGTCGCAGGCGAAGGCGCTCGAGTCGAGCTCGTCGCCGCTCACTCGCCGACCCAGCGGGTGCGGAGCCGCCCCAGCGCCTCCGCCACGACGTCGGCCCGCACCCCGTCCACCTGCTGCTCGGCCTCCAGCAGGGGGATCGTCTCCCGCCGCCCCACCTCTCCCAGGGCAGCCACGAGGTCGTCCTTGAGGGCCGCCGGGGCCGGAGGCAGGGCCCGCTCGAGCGCCTCCACCAGCTGGTCCGGCGCCGTGACGACCACCGCCGCGTGGGCGCGGACGGCGGCGACCGCGCCGGCGCGGATCGCGAGGGGCTCAGCGGCGGCGGTGATGTGCGCCGCCAGGACGGTGCGCGCGGGGTGGCTCGCCA
>JAWLGW010000741.1:0-4140 GCA_041690735.1 Planctomycetota bacterium | reverse complement strand
CCCTGTTCGGCTTCCACGGCGAGCTCGACGCGCCGGCGCACCAGGTGGTGGCCGACACCTACGTGACGACCGCCGACGGCACCGGGATCGTCCACGCGGCCCCCGCCTTCGGCGAGGACGACAACCGGGTGTGCGTGGCCAACGGCCTGGCGTTCGTGAACCTGGTCCAGCCCGACGGCACCTTCACCGCCGCCTGCGGCCCCTACGCCGGCAAGTGGGTCAAGGACGCCGACAAGGAGATCATTCGCGAGCTCAAGGAGCGGGGGCAGCTCGTCAAGAACGAGCGGTACACCCACGACTACCCCCACTGCTGGCGCTGCAAGACGCCGCTCCTGTACTACGCTCGCGAGGCCTGGTTCGTGCGCACCACCGCGGTCAAGGACCGCCTCGTCAGCCACAACCAGACGATCGAGTGGTTCCCCGAGCACATCCGCGACGGGCGGTTCGGCGACTTCCTGGCCAACAACAAGGACTGGGCCCTGTCGCGCGAGCGGTTCTGGGGCACGCCCCTGCCGGTGTGGGAGTGCACCGCCGAGGGGTGCGGCGCCCACCGCGTCGTCGGCTCGATCGCCGAGCTGCGCGAGCTCAACCCCCAGGTCGACCCCGACCTCGACCCGCACCGGCCCTGGGTCGACGCGGTGGAGGTCCCCTGCCAGGCGTGCAGCGCGCCGGCCCGCCGGGTGCCGGACGTGATCGACTGCTGGTTCGACTCGGGCTCCATGCCCTTCGCCCAGTGGGGCCACCCCCACGCCGAGGGCAGCGCCGCCCGCTTCGAGCAGGACTTCCCCGCCGACTTCATCTGCGAGGCGATCGACCAGACCCGCGGCTGGTTCTACACCCTGCACGCGATCGGCACCGTGCTGTTCGACCGGCCCGCCTACAAGCGGTGCCTGGTGCTGGGGCACGTGCTGGACGAGAACGGCAGGAAATACTCCAAGCACCTCAAGAACTACACGTCGCCGAACGCGATCCTCGACACCCACGGGGCGGACGCCTTCCGGTGGTTCTTCTACAGCAACATGACCCCCGGCCAGCCGGTCCGCTTCTTCGACGACGCGATCAAGGACGCCCGGCGCACCTTCCTGCTCAAGGTGCTCAACGTCTACAAGTTCTTCTCGGAGTATGCCTCCAGCGACGGGTTCGACCCCCGCCCCGGCGGCACCGCGCGCCCCGCGGCCGCCGAGCGGGAGGCCCTCGACCGGTGGATCCTCTCCTACCTGCACACCACCACCGACGCCGTCCGCGCCGCCCTCGACCGGTACGACTTCCACGCGGCGGCCGCCGCGCTGGAGCAGTTCGTGGACGGCCTCTCCAACTGGTACGTGCGCCGCTCGCGCGACCGGGGCTGGAGCAAGGCGGGCGGGACCGACGACCAGAGCAAGTGGGCCTTCTGGTGGACCCTGTACGAGGTCCTCACCACCTTCGCCCGCCTGACCGCCCCCTTCGTCCCCTTCCTGGCGGAGCAGCTCCACCAGGCCCTGGAGCGCGACCTCCTGGAGGACGCGGCGCAGAGCGTGCACCTGTGCGACTACCCCGCCGCCGACCCGACCCTGCGCGACGAGCCCCTCGAGGCGCGCATGGCGCTGGCCCGGCAGGTGGTGAACCTCGGCCTGCAGGTGCGCACGGGCGCCAAGCTCAAGGTGCGGCAGGGCCTCTCCCGGGCGGTGGTGCTCCTGTCCGACCCCGGGGGCGAGGAGGACGTGCGGGCCCTGGCCGACGTGATCGCCGACGAGCTCAACGTACAGGCGGTGGAGATCAGCCGCGACTACGACACCTACGTCGAGTTCGACGTGCGGGTCGACTTCCGCAAGCTGGGGCCCCGGTTCGGCAAGAAGCTGGGCGCGGTGCGCAAGGCGCTGGGCGCCCTCGACCCCGCCGAGCTCGCCGCCCGCGCCCGGGCCGGCGAGGCGGTGGAGCTGCAGGTGGAGGGCGGCACCGAGACGATCACCCCCGAGGAGCTCGACGTGCGGCTCACGGCCCGGGAGGGCTTCGCCGCCGCCCACGAGCGCGGCCTGGTGGTGGTCCTCGACACCCAGCTCACCCCCGCGCTGGTCCGGGCGGGCCTGGCCCGCGAGCTGCAGAGCCGGATCCAGTCCTTCCGCAAGGAGCTCGACCTGGCCTTCGACGCGCAGGTGACCGTCTGGGTGGCCGGCGCCAGCGGCGAGCTGGCGGCGGCCCTCGACGAGCACCGGGACGCGATCGCCCGCGAGGTGCAGGCGACCTCGCTCGAGGCCGCCCCGCCCCCCGCCGGCGACGGCGTCCACACCAAGGCCGTCGAGGTGGAGGGCGCGCCCCTCACCCTCGGGCTGCGAGTCGTCGCGTGAGAGCCGAGGCCCCCAAGAGCTTCGTCGCGGTCACTGAGCTGATCGACGACTTCTTGTCCCTGGAGCGGGAGGGGTTCCTGGGCAAGCACCCCACGGCCCTGCTGCTGGTGGACAACCCCGGCGAGGACGAGGAGAACGCCTCCTTCCAGACCCTCGCCAGCGCCGAGCCGGGCAGCGCCAAGGAGCGGCTGCTGGGGCGCCTCGGCACCGGCCGGTGGGCCTTCCGCCTCAGCACCGACGCCAACAAGTTCGCCAGCATGATCACCGTGGGCCGCGCCGCCGGCAGCGGCATGCGCCTCAACGTGCCCAGCGTGTCGAAGTTCCACGCCTACCTCACGCACGTGGCGCGCGACGACTGCTGGTACCTGGCCGACGCCAACAGCTCGAACGGCACCTTCGTGGACGGCGAGGAGCTGCCGCCCAGCCACGGCAAGCTGCGCCTCAAGAACGGCGCCATGCTCCGGTTCGGGCCCGACGTGACGGCGCAGTACTACGAGGCGGCGGGGCTGTGGCAGATGCTCCACGAGCGGCTGGGCGAGACGCCCGAGGGCGGCTCGGTGGGCACCCGCGGCGACCGCCGCACGGGAGCAGGAGAGGCCTGAGGGCCCCCCGCGCGCCGGCGCGGGGAACGGACCGCGCATGGAGAAGAGCGGCAACCGGTTCGGAGAGATCGCCGTGCGCGAGGGCTTCGCCTCGCGCAGCGCGGTCCGGGAGTGCCTGGAGATCCAGTCGAAGCTGAAGAGCTTCGGGGTGGAGCCCAAGCGCCTGGGCGAGATCATGGTCGAGAAGGAGTACCTGCGCGACGAGGACGTGCAGGCGATCCTCGACGTGCAGCGCCTGGGCGGCTCCCGCATGGACAGCCGCAGCGGGGTCCGCGACATCGCCGGCAGCCGCGGACGGGTGCGCGCCACCTCCCGGGGGACCGACCTCGCCCCCCGCGGCGGCGGCGCGCCCACCCGGACGGCGCCCGAGATCCCCGGCTACGAGGTGCTGGACCTGCTCGGCGAGGGCGGCATGGGCCTGGTCTATCGGGCCCGGCAGAAGTCCCTCGACCGGATCGTGGCCCTCAAGGTCCTGCCGCCCCACGCCGCCCGCGAGACGGCGTTCATCAAGCGGTTCATCTCCGAGGCCCGCACGGTGGCGCGCCTCAACCACGAGAACATCATCGCCGGGATCGACGTCGGCGACGCGGACGGCACCTACTACTTCGCCATGGAGCACGTGGAGGGGGAGTCGGTCGCCGAGATGATCGAGCGGCAGGGCGCCCTCGAGGAGCGGTTCGCCCTGGAGGTGGCCAAGCAGATGGCGCGGGCCCTCGAGCACGCCCACAAGCACGGGCTGGTGCACCGCGACGTCAAGCCGCAGAACATCCTGGTCACCCGCAACAACCTGGCGAAGCTGTGCGACCTCGGCCTCGCCAAGGTGAGCAGCGATCCCGGCGGCGACCCCACCGGCACCCCCGTGGGCACGCCCCACTACCTCTCGCCCGAGCAGGCGCGGGGCGAGGCCGACGTCGACATCCGCAGCGACATCTACTCGCTGGGGGCGACCCTGTACCACATGCTGACCGGGGGCACGCCCTTCGAGGGCCAGAGCCCCATGGTCCTCATGACCAAGCACCTGACCGAGGACCCGCCCGCGCCCCGGCGGCGCAACCCGCAGGTCTCCAAGGCGGCCTCCGACCTGGTCCAGACCATGATGGCCAAGGCCAAGGAGGACCGGCACCAGACACCCGCCGAGCTGCTCGACGAGATCGAGCGGGTGCTCGCGGGCAAGAAGCCCTCCCACAGCGCGACGAGCGGCCGGCGCGCGACCA
>JAWLGW010000740.1:0-4145 GCA_041690735.1 Planctomycetota bacterium | reverse complement strand
AGCGGGGCCGCCAGGGAGCTTCCGAAGCGGTACTCGTAGTCGGGGGAGTCCATGACTATCACGGTCACCAGCCGGGGGCTTTCCACGGGGACGATTCCGGCGAACGCCGACAGATACTCGCCCTCCCCCAGGGACAGCCGCTCGGCGGTGCCGCTCAAGGGGCGGCCCACGTCGTCGGCCAGGACCTGCACGATCCCGCGCAGCGCCTCGTCGAGGAGCGCGCGCGTGCGCGGGGGCGCGGTCCCCCGGGCCTCGAGGAGGGCGGGGACGGCGCGCGCGCCCAGTCGGGCGACCTCGTCCTGCGCGCTGCGGGCGGCCTTCCAGTCCTCCCCGGTCAGGTCCTCGACCACCGTCACCGGGGGCCGAAGATCGGACGGCTGCGCCATCACCGGCGCCGCCGCGGCCAGGCCGAGGGCGATCGTCAGGATCCAGGCCAGGCCCGTCTCGCCCCAGCCGGCTTGGGCGCGCATTCGACCTCTCGTGCCCCGGAGTCGCGGGGGCTGAAAAAGCCCTAAACCCCCGTCGCAAGCGATCTTATTGGGCGTTTACCACGCTTGCAAGGGGAGCCGCGGGGGGAGGGAGCCGCAGGGGGTTTGAGGGAGACGCAGGAGAGGTGGCTGTCGCGGCTGTCGCTGGGCGTGGTCCCGGCGGCTGTCGCCTGGAGCGCCACGCCTTGCCCAGAGGCTCCTCCAGCGCAGAGCCGCAGGAGGTCGCTCACATGGGGAGAGGGAGCTCCGCTGGCGCACCCTGGATCCCCCCCAGCGCGGGCGCGTCTCGCTCGCGTTGGGTCGTGAGTGAGCTGGCGCGCCTGCGAGAGCGCCTCGCGAGCCGGGGCGGGGTCGAGTCCCGCGACAGCTCACTTGGGAGGCGCGATCGTCCCGAACCTACAGGGCGACCTTCCCGTCCTTGGGCTGCGGCGCCTCCTGCAGGCCCTTCAGGTCCTCGGGGCCGAGGGCGGTCAGGGCGCTGATCTCGTAGGCCGCCCGCAGGTTCCCCTGGGCGTCGCGCTCGGGGGGGAAGCCCGCCTGCTCCAGCCAGCGGGCGGCGCGCTCGCTCTGGGCCCTCCGGACGGTCGCGGGCGAATAGGGACCGTCGCTGTTCTTGAGCGGCTCGAACTCGTCCTCCCGCGACACCTCGAACACGAGCTGGCGCTCGGCCTGGGGGAGGATGTCGAAGATGAACGTCTCGAACTTGATCGCGTTGGGCTCGGTGGGCTCGATCGGCTCGCCCTGCTCGTCGATGCAAGGGACCGCCTTGCGGGCCAGGTGGTGCTCGAGCTCGAAGTGGGCGTCGAGCAGGCCCTGCAGGAAGGCCCGGTCGAACATGTGGACCGCGATGTTGCCGGCGCGGTACAGGAGGTCGCCGGTCGCGTCGTCCCGGGCGGCCTGCTGCTCGGGGCTCATCTCCGAGTACTCGACCACCGCGATCCGCCCGCCGCGCTCTGCCAGGAGACCCACCTTCTCGGCCGGGTCGACCTTCTTGACCACCTTGGTCGAGACCTGCGCGTTCGCCTCCAGATGGGCGCCGAGGAACACCGGATCCGCGATCGGGCACAGGGGGTTGTCGACCTGCCAGTAGAACAGCGAGTCGACGCCCTCCTCCTGCATCGTCTGCAGCGCGCCCCCGTCCACCAGGGCCTGCAGGGCGCCGCCGTGGCCGTTGGGGCTCATGGCGACCCGCGAGGGAGAGGCCATGAGCAGCTTGCCGCGGAAGTCGACGTTGGGCAGCTCGCGCTGGACGAGGAAGGTGACCTGCGCCGCGTCGAGGCCGAACATGTCGTGATCGCGGAAGAAGGCCTCGGTCTCGTCGTTGTTGAGGCTGGCCGTGAGGACGTACCAGCGGAGCGGCCGGCCGGCGCGGTCGCCCAGCGCCTTGACCTGCTCGGCGAACAGCTGATACAGGCTCTTGTCGAGGACCGGGCTGATCGGATAGGTGCCCTTGGGGGCGTGCCAGCCGAGCCGGGTCCCCTGGCCCCCCGCGACCATCAACAGCGCGACCTTGCCCGCCCGCAGGGCCTCCCAGCCCCGCTCGGCCAGGGCGGCCCGCCGCGCCGGGTCGCGCACCACCATGGGGGCGATCGGGGCCACCTCCTGGCGGGGCGGGGCCTCCTGATCGATCAACTTGGTGAGGCGCCCCAGGAGCTGGAAGTCGATCCCGCCGAGCTGGTCGAGGAGCACGCGCTGCTGCTCGTCGCTCAGGCGCGACCAGAAGCGGAACACGTGCTGCTGCTCCGCCTTGTGCGCCTTGGCCACGAGGACCTGGTCGAGCTCGTTCGCCACCTTGATCACGGTCGAATCCCTTCCCACCCGGACCGGGGGCGCGAGAGACTACGGCCCCCCTACGGGCCCGTCAACCGCCTCCCGAGGGGGTGAACCGGCCGGCGGCCCGCGGTTACCGACACCATGAGCCGCGCGCCGAGCACGCCCCAGGCCTCCCCGCTCCTCCCCCGCAACCCCAGCCGCGCGAGGCGCTTGCCCCTACCCAGGGAAGGGGCACGGCGGGCGGGAGGCGGTGGACGTGCGGCGCTCGATCGGGTACGCCGGGGGGCACGACGGAGGGCGGGGCGGTGGACTGTTTGTGAGCGCGCAGTGACGGCGGCTGACCCCGGGCGCCACCCCGGGCGCCACCCCGGGGCCGGGGCGCCGAGCGACGAGGACCTGGCGGTCGCCCTGCAGGGGGGCGATCCGCGCGCCCTGCGCACGCTCATGGAGCGCTACCGGGGCCCGCTGTACGGCTACCTGGCGCGGCTGCTGCCGTCGGCCGAGGACGCGGAGGACCTGTTCCAGGAGACCTTCTTGCGGATCCTGCGCCACGCGGACCGGTATCAGCCGGGGCGCCCCTTCCGCCCCTGGCTGTATGCGATCGCCACCAACCTCGTGCGCAACGCGCACCGGGCGCGCAGCTATCGCCACACGGTCCCCCTCGACCGGCCGGCCGGAGGCGGCGAAGAGGGGGCCGCCCTGGCGGACCTCCTCCCGGGGCGCTCGCGCCTGCCGGCCGAGGCGGCCGAGCGGGCCGAGGCGGCCGAGGCGGTGCGGCGGGCCGTGGCCGACCTGCCCGAGAAGGGGCGCGCGGCGCTGGTCCTGTACTACTTCAGCGGCTTGTCCTACGAGGAGGTCGCCCAGACCCTCGACGTCCCCCTGGGGACGGTCAAGAGCCGCATTCACAACGCCATGGCCCGTCTGGGCCGGGCGCTGGATGGGAGGAGGTGAGCCCATGAGCCCCTGCGACCGGCTCCGTGACCTCGGCCCCGACCTGGTGCGGGATCGCCCCGACGACCTGCCGGCCGACCTGCGGGAGCACCTGCCGGGCTGCCCGGCCTGTCAGGCGCTGGCCGAGGGGGCGGCGAGCCTGCGGGCAGACCTCGACCTGTGGGAGGCGCCCGCGCCCGACGACCTGGTCGAGCGGACCCTGGCCCGGCTGGCTATGGCCGGCGCCGCCCCGCAGCGGGGGGCGGAGCCCGCTGCGCCACGCCAGCGGCGGCGCCGCACCTCGATCGAGCTCCTCACCAGCGGGCCCCTCATGGAGGGGCTGCCCGCCGCGGCGCCGCCGCCCCGGCGGCTGCTGCTGCGGCTGTTCGCGCAGGCGGCCGCGGCGGCGGCCCTGTTCGCCGTGTGCACCGGGTTCGTCGTCGCCTACTACCCGGCGGTGGCGCAGGCGCTCGAGGACCGGCGGGTGCGCCGCTGTCAGGAGCGCCTGCGCACCCTGCAGGCGGCCGCCCTCCGCTACCGACACGAGCGCCCCGACGCCCCGACCCTGCGCGGCGCCGAGCTGCGCAAGGCGCTGATCGAGGGGGGCTACGCCGACCTGAGCAGCTTCGTGTGCCCCGGCCACCGGGGCGAGGCGCTGCAGGAGCGCTCGTATTTCGGGGAGCTCCCCCCCGGCGGCGAGGCCCTCACGGTGGGGCAGCCGCTGTTCTGGGACCGCTTCGGCAACCACGGCGAGGGGTTCAACGTGGTCTACGCGGACGGCCGCCTGGAGATCGTCACCGTCGACGCCCTGGCGAGCTGGTACCGGCGCACCCAGCAGAAGCCGCGGGCTCCAGAAGGGGAGTAGGCCGCTACTCCGGCTCCGTCTCGCCGGGCTCCTCGCCCTCGCCCTTGCGGACGCGCCGCCACAGGCGCAGGGCCAGCTGCGACCAGCCG
>JAWLGW010000739.1:0-4145 GCA_041690735.1 Planctomycetota bacterium | reverse complement strand
GCCCTGCGCGGCGAGCTCCAGCGCCGCCGCCTGGCCCAGCTGTGGCGAGCCCTTCCGGGAGGGCTCCTCCAGGAACAGGAGGCCGCGGCGACGCAGGAGGACGTCGCGGGCCCCCGCGGGTGGACCGACCTCGGGTGCCATGGCGACCTCCCCTGTGAGTCGCCGGGGCTGGCGGGGGGTCGACCCCGCCTGCCCGACGTGCGGAGGAAAGCGCCCGAGCTGAAACCAAGAGTAGGAAGAAGGAAGCCCGGGCTGAGCCTCCGCGCCGGGAATCGTGGCAGGGGCGCGGGCGCCTCGCAAGGGCCTCGGGCCGAGGCAGCCTCCCCCTACTCCAAGCTTCGGATCGAACAGGAGTAGGAGCAGGAGCAGGACGGGCGCCGTGCTACCCCAGGTGCGCCTGCACCGCCGGGTCCACCGGCGAGACCTGCTCGAGGAGCTCGCCCAGCAGGTCGTCGACCTTCACCCCCTCGGCCTCGCCCTCGAAGTTGAGGAGCACCCGGTGGCGCAGCGCGGGGACCGCGACCGCCGAGACGTCCTCGGGGTCGACGTGGACGCGGCCAGCCAGGAGGGCGGTGGCCTTGGCGCCCAGCACCAGGGCCTGAGCGCCGCGGGGGCTCGAGCCGTAGCGGACGAAGCGCCTGATCCGCTCGGGGGCCTCCTCGCCGTCGGGGTGGGTGGCCCGCACCAGGCGGGCGGCGTAGCGCAGCACGGGCTCGGCGGCGGGGACGTCGCGCACCAGGCGGCGGAAGGCCTTGAGCTCCTCGCCGGTGAGGGCGTGGGCCGGCTCGGGGACCTCGGCCGCGGTGGTGCGGCGCAGGATCTCCACCAGCGCGTCGACCCCCTGGGCGGCGACGTCGATCTTGAACAGGAACCGGTCGAGCTGCGCCTCGGGCAGGGGGTAGGTCCCCTCCATCTCGATCGGGTTCTGGGTGGCCAGCACGAAGAACGGGTCGGGCAGGGGCCGCACCTCGCCCGCCGTCGTCACGCGCCCCTCCTGCATGGCCTCGAGCAGCGCCGACTGCGTCTTGGGCGTGGCGCGGTTCACCTCGTCGGCCAGCACCAGGTTGCCGAAGATCGGGCCGGCCTGGAACTGGAAGCCCTTGCGGCCCCGCTCGTCCTCGGTGACCACCAGGGTCCCCAGGATGTCCGCCGGCATGAGGTCGGGGGTGAACTGGATGCGGCGGAACTGCAGGTCGAGGGCCTGGGCCAGGCTGCGGCACAGCAGGGTCTTGCCCATGCCCGGGACGCCCTCCAGCAGGACGTGGCCGCTGGCGAGGATCGCCACCAGGGTCTGGCGGACCACCGCCTCCTGCCCCACGACCACTCGGCCGAGCTCGGTCTCCAGGCGGGACAGGGCCTCGCGGAACCTCGCGGCCTCCTGGGCGACGTCGACCTGCTCGCTCATGCGCTCTCCTCCGTGCCCGTGCCCGTGCCCGTGCCCGCTCTCGCGAGAGCGGAGGCGCGTCGGGACCCGGAGCGCGCACGCGCGCGATCTTACCGCGACCGGCGCGAGGTCAGCGGGGCGCGTCCGCGTCGCGCGCGGGCTCGCTCCAGCGGCGGAAGTACTCCCGGACCGCGCGCTCGTACCCCTCGGGGACGGGGTCGCGGTCGAGGGCGCGCAAGGCCTCCTGCAGCGCCACCTCGGGCGCGTCCCGCAGGGCCGCTCGGGCGCGGACCACCGCGGCCCGCACGTCCTCGTCCGTGATCTGACCCTCGGCGACGCGAGCGGGCAGGTCGACGTCGCGCTCGCTGCCCGGCGGGGACGCGTCGCTGGCGTCCGTGGGCGCTCCCTCCGAGGCCGCTCCGCCGCGCCCACCGGCGCCGCCGCGGCCGGCGCCGCCGGCCGCCCCGCCGGACGCGCGCCGCGCCTCGCCCGTCCCCGAGCCCGACGCCGAGGGCCCCTCGGGGCCCGCAGCGAGCTTCGTGTCGCTCCCTGCGCGGGTGTCGCCCTCCGGCCGGTTCCCCGCCGGCGCTCCGGCGGCGGTCCGCCCCGCGCCGGCGCCCGACCCGCTGTCGCGAGGCTCGCCCGGCGAGGCGGCGCCCTGGCGTCCCGCCTGCTGACCGCTCAGGGCTCGCTGCGCCCGCTCGAGCACCTCCGGATCGAGGTCGGCGAGGCGCTCCGCCAGGTCGGCCGGCGGCGTCGGCGGCGCGGCCTGCTGCTGCCCGTCGCGCTCCCCTTCGCCGCGCTCGAGGTCCTCGCGCAGGCCGGCGAACGCCTCGCCCAGCTTGCGCAGGTCGTCTTCGCTCAGGCGCTCCAGCAGGCGCTCGGCGCCCGGCGGGACCCCCGGCGGCGGCTGCGGCTCGGCGCCGCGCTCCTGCTCGGCCGCCCGCTCCTTCGCCATCTCCGCCAGCGCCCGCAGGTCTTCGACGTCGAGGGACTGGATCATGCCGGCCGCCATGTCGAGCAGCGCGGGCGAGAGCTCGGGGAGGGTGGACGGCGAGGCCTCTCCGGGCTTCGCCGAGTCGTCGGGCGAGGCGGACGCCGACTCCTCGGTCTCCCCCGGGAGGTCGGGAGGCGTCCCCGCCAGGGCCGGCTCATCGAGGGAGGCGTCCTGCCCGTCCTGCTCCGTGGGCGCCGGGGCCTCGCCTTCGTCGGGCGTCTGGGCGAGTGCCCCCTCTCGAGGCGCGGGCCCCTCCTCGGCGGCTGGAGCTTCGCGCGCCTCGCCCTGCTCGGGCGGACCGCCGCGCTCCGCGGGGGCCGCGCCGTGGGGCGCCTGACCTTCGCCGGAGGCCTCCTCGGGGGCAGGGGGCTCTGCCGGCACCTCTCTCGCCAGGGGCTCGCGGTCGGTCGCGTCGCCTCGACCGGTCGCGGGCGAGGACGCGTCCCCGCCTTCACCGTGCTCGGTCACCGACTCGCCCCGCTCGGCTTCGACGTCGGCGCGCGCAGCGTCCGCCGGCGCAGCGTCCGCCGGCGCAGCGTCCCCCGGCGCAGCGTCCGCCGGCGCAGCGTCCCCCGGCGCAGCGTCCCCCGGCGCAGCGTCCGCCGGCGCAGCGTCGGCCGGGCCGCTCGAGTCCGGTGTCCGCTCGGGCGCCGCCGCGGGCGTCCCCGCTTCCCCCGGCTCCTCCCCCGTCATCGCCGAGTCGAGGGCACGCCGCTGCTCGGGTGAGAGGGCCGCGAGCGCCTCGGCCAGCCGGTCCGGCTCCGCCTCCTCGGCCAACCCCTCGCGCACCGCCTGCGCCGCGGCGGGGGGCAGGTCGGCCAGGCCTTCCTCGAGGGCGGCCGCCTGCCCTTCCGCCGCGGCCGCCTGCAGGCGCTCGGCCAGGGCGCGCGGGTCGTTCGTCGCGGCCGGCGTCGCGTCCGGCGTGGCGTTCGGCTGCGGCGCTGCTTCGGCCGGCGGCGACGCCGCCAGCTCGGGCCGCCCTGCCTGCCCGGCCAGGGCGTCGCGGGTCGCCTCCAGCTCACCCATGGCGCGATCGACCTCGGCCCGGGTCCGCGCCGCCCAGGCGGCGGGCGGCAGCCCCGCGACCGCGCGCTGCAGCTCGGCCATCTCCCGCTCGGCCTCGCGCGGCTCCCGGCCCTCCTCTAGAGCCAGGGCCGCCTCCAGCAGCGCCTGCTGCAGCGCCGGGTCCCCCGCGCCCGCTGCCCGCGCGGCGGCTCGCAACGACTCCCCCGCCGCGGCCCGCTCGGCGGGCGCCGCGCTCCCCGCGGCGCGCGGATCGGCGGTCAGCAGGTCGCGCAGCGCGGCGTCGCCCTCCAGCCGCTGGGCGAAGGCTCGGTGCGCCTCCACCCGCGCCCGCTCGCGCCGCAGCTCCTCCTCGACCTCGCCCAGCCGGGCCAGGGCCGAGAGCGGATCGAGCTGGCCGCCGGAGACCTCCTGCGCGAACCGCTGCAGGTCCGTCCCGGCTCGCTCCAGACCGCGCGAGGCCTGGTCGTCGCCGGCCCGGCGCAGGCGCGAGCCCAGCCGCTGGACCGCCCGCAGCTCGTCCTGCGCCAGCGACGCCGGGTCGGGGGCGGCGGCCCCCGGCCCGTTCGCGCGGGCGGGCAGGAGGGGGAGCGCGGCGGACAGCAGCAGCAGCGTCGCCAGGGGGGCTGCGGCGCGTGGGCGGCGCATGGGCAGCGCGCGGGCGGCCCACCCGGGTGCGCCGGCCAGGGCCGCCAGGGCGCGGTCGGCCTCGGCCCGCACCGGCGCCGCCCAGCGCTGCCC
>JAWLGW010000738.1:0-4154 GCA_041690735.1 Planctomycetota bacterium | reverse complement strand
CGCGCGCCTCGCCCTCGGTGGGCGGGCGCGACGCGCGCGGCTCGCCCGGGCGGTTGGCCAGCGACTCGGGGGCACCGCCGCGCCCGCCGCCGGTGGGGGTCGGGGTGGGCGGCGCTCGCAGGCGGTCGCGGGCGGCCGCCACTGCGCGCCGGGCGGCGCTGGCGAGGGCCGCCGCCTCGGCCGCGGTCGCGGCCTCGCTCGCGGCCTCCCCCGCCGCGTCGGCGGCCGCGGCCTGCTCGTCCGGGCTGGCGGCCGGGTCGCGCAGGCGGTGGGCGAGGCGGTCGAGGGCGTCGCCGAGCGGCGCCTCCTCGGGGAGGCTGTCGGCGGCGTCCGCCGCGGCGCGCGAGAGGGCGTCGCCTGCGGGGGGGTCCGGCTCGCCGCGGAGGGTGTCGGCCAGCGCGTCGCCGGCGGCCCGGGCGGCGGCGCCGTCCTGGCGGGCCAAGGCCTCCCCCAGCGGCGCCCCGAGCGGGGCGCCCGCCAGGGCCTGCCCGGCCGCCGCCAGGGCGCCGGGGTCGAGGGCGGGCGCGAGCCCCGCCAGGCCGCCGCTCGCCTCGGCCAGCGCCTCGAGCATGGCCTGCCGCGGGAGGGCGGCGCCTTGGGCCGCGCGCTCCAGGCGGTCGGCGGCGTGGTCGAGGGCGGCGCGCGCTGCCTCGAGGCGGTCGGCGGCAGGCCCCGACAGATCGGGGCGGTCCAGGCGCCGCGCCGCCTCCCGCAGGGAGTCGGCCGCGTCGCGCAGGGCCGCTCGCTCGGCCGGATCCGGGATCGCGGCCAGGGCGGGCGCGACGGGCGAGGGGGCCGGCAGGCGCAGCGCGGCGGCGGACAGGGCCAGGGCGGCGAGCGCCAGCAGCGCCAGCAGCGGCTCCCCTGGCGGCGGCGGCAGGGCCCGCTCGAGGTCGACCTCGCGCGCCCGCTCCTCGGCCCGGCGCAGGGCGGCCGCCGCCAGCGGCGGGTCGGGCGGCGTCGCCGCCAGCCGGAAGCCGCCGCTCAACAGGTCGGGCCAGCCGAGGGCGCGATCGAGGCGCGCCAGGGCGCCCAGCCGCGAGGGGAGCCGTCGCCGGGCCCGCAGCAGGGTCAGGGTCGCCGGGACCAGGAGGGCCGCGCCGGCGCAGGCGAGGGCCAGGGTGCGCACCGTGACGAACACCGCGGCGTCGACGTCGGCGGCGGTCAGGGCGACGACGGTCACCGTGAGGGTGGCCAGCGCCGCCGCCGCCGCCGGGAGCAGCGCGGTTCGCAGCGCCTGCCCGAGCGCCTGGCGGACCAGCCGCCGGCGGGCGCGGACCGCCAGGGCGACCAGGCCGGCGGCCGGATCGGGCGAGGGGGCGACCGGAGCGGGCACGGCCCGCGCTCCCTAGCTGGCCGGGGCGGCCAGGTGGGGCTCGATCGCGCGGGCGAGGCCCGGCAGGGCGTCGACCACGTGCCCCTTGGCCGCCCCCCGCAGCTTCTGGTACGTCTTGAGCACCACCCGGTTCTTGGCCCGCTGCGCCCGCCGGTCGGTGACCCCCAGCAGGGCGTCGGCGACGCGGTCGGAGTCGCGCACCAGGGTCTGCTCGAGGCCGGCCCGCGACTCGGGCGGCTGGCGCGACCACTCGTCGTAGAAGGGCTGCAGGGCGTTACAGAAGTCGTCGAGCAGGAAGTCGACCGCGTGGGGGATGAAGCCCGGCCGCAGCCCCTTGATCACCTTGAAGCCGGCCTTGAGGGGGACCGCCATGAGCCCGCGCTTGCGCGCCACCTCGTCGTCGATCAGGCGGGCGCAGTCGGCGCACACCCTGGGGCGGACGGCCGGCGCGGCGAGCAGTTCGGTCAGGGTCGGCATTGCACCTCCGGGTGCCCCCTCGGGGGCAAGATGATCGCCTGGCGCGGGTGGCGCGCCTAAGGCGCACGGGATACCCTACTTACCGTAACCGACGCCGACGGTCTCGGCGGCCGGTGGGGCTCGCGCGCCCCAGCCTGCGTCGCTATCCTGGCGCGCAGGCGGAGTTACGCGAGTCGAAGGGAGCGGAGGTCGTAATGGAGTGGCAAACCCTCGCGCAACTCGCGAAGGGCTGTGCTGCGCTGCCCAAGGACGCCTTCAAGAGCCAGTTCGGGGCTCCGTTCTTGCTCGAGCTGTCGCCCGAAGGGGGCGAGATCGAGGGTGGCGAGACGCGCGTGTTCGACCCGGCCAAGGTGAAGTCGGACGCGACGCCCTCGCTGGAGAGCTCGCGGATCGTGTTCTTCGGCCAGGCCGGCAGCTACGTCGCGGGACGGAGCGGCAGCGGCGACATCCCCTGCACCCACGAGACGGTGTCGGACAAGCACTGCCGGTTCGAGGCCTTCGGGAGCATCTGGTCGATCAAGGACGAGGGCTCCAAGAACGGCACCTTCGTCAACGGCCGGCGCCTGGCCGCCAACGAGCAGAGCCCGCTCAAGTTCGGCAGCAAGATCATGCTGGGCGAGGCGCAGTTCCTGTTCCTCGGGCCCGACGACGCCTTCGACCTGATCCAGGAGCTGTGCAAGGAGCCCCGCATTCGGCCCCGCTCGCTGGGCAAGTACCGGGCGGAGTTCAAGCAGGCGGGCGACGCCGACGCGGTGCGGGAGCAGTTCCCGGGGCCCTTCCTGGTGGTGCAGGCTCCCTCGGGCCGCGACCCCAGCGCCCAGGGCGGCCCCGTCAGCAGCAACACGATCACCCTGAGCCAGGAAGAGCTGACCAAGAGCGTCGACAAGAACGTGACCGACGCGGTGTTCGACCTGTCCAAGCACAGCATCGTGCGGATCGGTCGGGCCACGGTGACCCAGATCCACCTGCCCCTGGGGGCGATCTCGAGCCTCCACGCCGCCCTGGTGCGGGGCGACGACGGCGGCGAGTGGTTCGTGCAGGACCTCGGCGCCAAGAACGGCACCTACCTGTGGGGCGAGAAGCTGGTCGACAAGAAGCAGCTCGAGTCGGGCACCGAGCTCATGCTCGGCAACATCAAGTCGATCTTCTTCAACACCGAAGACCTGCTGACCTACGCCCTCCACCGCGACACGCTGGTGTAAACGATCAGTCAGCGGTCAGCGCTCAGCCCTCAGCAAGAGTGACCTCCGCCGATCACCACGTCCTTGGCCAGGACGCTGCGAGGATCGGTCACGCTGACTGCTGACTGCTGAGCGCTGCGACGTGTGACCACGAGGGCCGGCCGCGCGAACGCTCGGTCACATGTTCCGCTTCGACTCGCCCTCGTTCTTGCGCCCGGTGACCGAGGCCAGCGCGGCCTCCACGGCGCGGGCGGCCTCCTGGATGGGCGCCTCGGAGCCGCCCAGGAACACGCGGCCGAAGGCGCCGAAGGCGACGATCTCGAGGACCTCCACCGGGGCGGCCTTCTCGGCCTCGTTGGCGGCGAACACCGCGTAGCCCGCCGGGTGGACCTCGAGGATGTAGAAGCTGTCCCCCTTGAGGAGGAAGTTCCCGTGGCGCATGCGGTTGACGAGCATGGTGTGGTGCGCGTCGACGCCGGTGATGATCTGCGTGGTCTGGATCCGGGGCTGGAGGCGCTCTTCGATCGATAGCCCCAGCGTGTCCAGGATCGCTTCGCCGGCGGCGCGCACCTCGCCCTGGTCGTAGGAGTGCACCTCGAGCATGCCGAACACGCGCTCGACGATCATCATGCCGGGCTGCACGCCGGTGCGCTTGAGCGCCACGTCCATGACCCGGTTGATGTCCATGCCGGGCGCGATCTCCATGACCAGCGCCGCCTGCTCCTCGATCGGCAGGTAGCCCCGGGCCACCGTCGCCAGGAAGGAGGCGACCTGCGGCTGGAACACGTCGATGTAGGTGTAGCAGCGGAGATCGACCCGGCTCACGCGCACCTCCCGCCCGCGGGGCCCCGAAGGGCGCGGCATGGTAGCACGGTGGCAGCCGCCCCCTCGCGGCCACGTGGTCTGCCCCCGTCAAGCATCTCAGGGCCTGGGGTTGCTTGTTTCATCCCCTTGCCATTGCTACTCTTGCAGCCATTCAACCCGGAGCTTCATGGGACTGCGCGGGAGCGTCAAGGCGTTCAGCCTCGAGCAGCTGCTCGAGTTCCTGTCCGCGAGCGGGCACGCGGGGACCCTCGACGTGTTCCACAAGGACGCGCGCAAGACCCTGTACCTGCACCAGGGCGGGCTGTACCTCGAGCGCTCCAACTGGCACTTCCGCC
>JAWLGW010000737.1:0-4164 GCA_041690735.1 Planctomycetota bacterium | reverse complement strand
GGCGACGGGTCATGGAGGGCGCTGCGCGCGCCAGCGGCGGCCTGGTGGCCGCGCTGGGCGTCGCCGTCCTGGTCGGCGGGTGGGGCCTGGGCATCGACCCGCTGCGGCGAGCCCTGCCGGGTCAGGTCACCATGAAGGCCAACGCCGCCCTGGGGCTGATCCTCCTCGGCTCCGCCCTGGCGCTGGGCGGGCGCCGCCGCACCCGCCCCTGGGTCGTGGCGGCGGCCCTCGCCGCGGCCGCCCTCGGCGCGGTGACCCTCCTCCAGGACCTGCTCGCGGTCGACCTCGCGGTCGACCAGGCCCTGTTCCGCGACCTCACTCGCTCGGAGACCCCTCGCCCCGGGCGCATGTCGCCGGCGGGCGCTGCCGCCCTGCTGGCGGGGGGACTCGCGGTGGTGCTGAGCGAGCACGGGCGGCGCTGGAGCGTGGTCGTGGCCAAGGCGCTCGGCGGCGTGGTGCTCCTCATGGCCCTGACGGCGCTGGCGGGCTACCTCTACGACCTCACCGCCCTGTACCAGATCCCCATGTACACCTCGCTGGCGCTGCACATGGCGATCGCGCTGGCGGTGACGGGGCTGGCGCTGGTCCTGGCCCGCGCCGACGCGTGGCCCACGGTGCTGCTGCTGCGCGAGAGCCCCGACGCCCGCCTCCTGCGCCGCCTCCTGCCCCTCGCCATTCTGACCCCGTTCCTCCTGGGATACGCCGCCCACGCAGGCGTGGACGCGGCGCTGTACAGCGAGCCTTTCGGCCTGGCCCTGCTGACCCTGGGGAGCGCTGCCGCCCTGGCCGGCCTGGTCGCCTGGACCGCGGCGGCGATCCGCAGCAGCCACGGCGAGACCGAGGAGCAGCGCACCTGGTATCGGACCACCCTCACGAGCATCGGCGACGGCGTGATCGCGACCGACCGGGCGGGGCGCGTCCTGCTGATCAACCCGCGCGCCGAGCGCCTCACCGGCTGGAGCGCCGAGGAGGCGCGCGGCCGCTCGGTCGACGAGGTGTTCGCGGTCGTCGACGAGCGGACCGAGGAGCCCCGCCCCAACCCCGCCCGCCGGGCGCTCGAGGCGCAGGAGGTCGTGGGCCTGGGCGGCAGCGCCGCCCTGCTGCGGAGAGACGAGAGCAAGCTCCCGGTCGACGACAGCGCGGCGCCGATCGTCCACCCCGAGCGGGGGCTGATCGGCAGCGTGGTCGTGTTCCGCGACGCCAGCGGCCGGCGCGGCCGAGGGGAGGCGCGCGCCCAGCGCGAGCAGAGCTTCCGGGCCTTGTTCGAGTCGGCGGCGATCGGCACCGCCGTGCTGGGCGAGCACGGCGCCCTCACCCGGGTGAACGGCAGGCTGTGCAGCATGCTGGGGCGCTCCGCCGCGGAGCTGCGCGGCCGCCCCTACGGCGAGGTGCTCCACCCCGACGACCTGCCTGCGGCTCAGGCGGTGCAGCGCGCGGTCTTGCAGGGGCGCCTGGACGAGGGGGAGCTCGAGGCCCGCTGCGTCCGCGCGGACGGCTCCTGCTTCTGGACCGTCACCACGTTCACGACCCTGCGCGACCCGCGCGGCGCGGCGCGCAGCGTGATCGCGGTGGTGCAGGACGTGGACGAGCTCAAGCGGTACCACCACCAGGTCGCCGAGGCAGCCCGCCAGAAGGACCAGTTCCTGGCGATGCTGGGGCACGAGCTGCGCAACCCGCTGGCGGCGATCCGCAGCGCCGTGCTGCTGCGTCGCCGCGTCGGCGAGGGCGACCCTCGCGGCGACTGGTGCCTGGCCGTCCTGGACCGCCAGACGCGGCACGTCGCCCGCCTGGTGGACGACCTGCTGGACGTGTCTCGCATCAGCAAGGGCAAGCTGCGCCTGCGGCTCGAGCGGCTCGACGCCGCCGCGGTGGTCCGGGAGGCGGTGGCGGACCACCGAGCACGGGCCGAGGAGCGGGGCCTCGAGGTGACGGAGCGGGTCGAGGGCCCCCTGTGGGTCCAGGGAGACCCGGCCCGGCTGTACCAGGTCGTCGACAACCTGCTCGCCAACGCCGTCAAGTTCACCGCCCCTCCCGGTGAGATCGCCGTGCGAGCCTCGGCGGAGGGGGAGGAGCGGCTGGTGCTGCGGGTGCGCGACACCGGGGTGGGGCTGGAGCGCGACGAGCTCGACGCGGTGTTCGAGGCCTTCACGCAGGCGCCGCGCGCCGACCCGGAGGAGGGCGGGCTCGGCCTGGGGCTGACCCTGGTGAAGGGCCTGGTGGAGCTGCACGGCGGCTCGATCGTGGCGCGCAGCCCCGGTCGCGGGCGAGGCGCGGAGTTCGAGGTGCGCCTGCCGCTGGTCGCGCCGCCGCAGGAGGATCCCCGGCGGGAGGCGCCCGTCGATGGCGTCGTGGGTCCCCGCCGGATCCTGGTGGTGGAGGACAACCCCGACGTGGCTCAGGCGCTGCGCCTCCTGCTGGAGCTCGAGGGGCACGAGGTGGAGGTCGCCGCCGAAGGCGTCCAGGCGCTGGAGCGGGCGCGCCAGCGGCCGCCGGAGCTGGTGCTGTGTGACCTCGGGCTGCCGGGCGCGCTGTCGGGCTACGACGTCGCGCGCGCCCTGCGGCGGGACCAGGGCCTGACGCACGCGCGCCTGGTGGCGCTGTCCGGGTTCGGCGGCGACGAGCACCAGGAGAAGGCGCACGAGGCCGGCTTCGACGCCCTCCTGGTCAAGCCGGTCGGGGAGGAGGAGGTGGCGCAGGTGCTGCGGAGCGTGGAGGCGGAGGTGGCGGTCCGGTGAGGCGGGTCCTTCACCGCCGCTTCGGCCGCTGAGTCGGGATCCGGGTGGGCTTGTGCCGGCGCCGGCCGTGTCGCCCGCCGGCCGGCAGGCGCGGCGCCGGCGGCCCCAGGCTGGCGGGGCCCGGCCGCCACGCGCCCCGCGCGTCCTGTGCCCGGGTCGCGTCGGCGATGGGGTCCTCGGCGCGGCCGTGGAGCTGCGGGGTGATCGCGAACTTGGGGACGAAGGTGGCGGCCACGACCGCGCCGTCCGAGATCGCCTCGATCTCCTCGAAGCGCCCCCCGAGCAGACCCCCCGGGGCCCGGTAGCTGCAGCGCCAGAAGTCGCCGGGCAAGGCCTCGTTCGCGTCGGGGACCAGGCGAGCGGCGTCCGCGGCCAGGAGCAGGCTCAGGGCGTGGGTGGTGCGGTCGGGCCCCGAGCCCTCCAGCCGGTGGGGCAGCCGCGCCAGGAGCTCCCAGCAGCGCATGGCCAGCAGGGCCCCCCCTTCGTCGCTGCGGGCCAGGAACTCCGCGCCGTCGCGCCGCACCCACCGCTCGCTCGGCTCGGGCAGGTAGCGGCTCTTGATCAGCTCCCGCGCCAGCGCGACGAAGTCCCGAGCGTCCTGCTCGAGGTGGAGCCGGTCCTCGCCCGAGCTGGCCTCCAGCAGCGCGGACAGCGGCGTCGCCCGGGCCGCGATCCCGGCCAGGTCCAGCAGGTGCTCGGGGAGCGCCGCCAGGAGGGCGCGGGGGTCCGAGAGGGCGCGCGGCGCTGCGGAGCGGGGCGGCGCCGCGGCAGGCTGCGCCGCCGGCGCAGGGGGCGCGGCGGCCGCCTGCACCTCTTGGCGCTCCACCAGGCGCAGGCGCGCGCCGCCCAGGGCGAGCTCGCCGCCGACGGGCCACGGCGCCCGCCCCTCCACCGGCTGCCCGTCGAGCTTCACGCCCCGCTTGGCGCCGAGGTCCTCCACCTCGCAGGACCCGTCGGCCGCCACGTGGACCGCCGCGTGGCGGAAGGCGACCCCGCGCTCGCGCAGCATGAGCTCGTTGCTGCGGGCGGTGCCGACCGTCACCACGGCGCCCGGCTCGAGCAGGTGCTCCTCCCCGTCGCGGCGCCCGCCCTCGATCCGCAGGAGCCGCCGCGTGATCGTGTGCGTGACCCCGGCCGCGGCTCCGGCGGGCGGCGGTGTCGCGGACGCCGCTGCTGGCGCGGCGGGCGGCTCGGCGAGTCGCTCAGCGGCCTCCTCGCCGGCCGCAGCCGGCGTCGCCGGCGTCGCCGGCGGCGGGATCTCGGCGGCCGGCGCCGCCGAGGGCTCGCCGGACGGTGCCGCCTCCACCTGCGGCTCCGCCTCGGCAGGCGCGTCGGCGGAGGCGGGCGGGGGAGGGGCACCGGGCGCCGAGGCGGCTTCGACCCGGACCTCTCCGCTCTCCGGCGCCCCGATCCGGAACGTGACGTCGCC
>JAWLGW010000736.1:0-4165 GCA_041690735.1 Planctomycetota bacterium | reverse complement strand
GCGCCTCCACCAGCTGGTCCGGCGCCGTGACGACCACCGCCGCGTGGGCGCGGACGGCGGCGACCGCGCCGGCGCGGATCGCGAGGGGCTCAGCGGCGTCGGTGATGAGCTCCGCCAGGACGGTGCGCGCGGGGAGGCTCGCCACCAGGTCCGCGCCGGCCAGCGCCTCGAGCGCCACCAGCCGCACGCCCTCGTCGCGGTCCTGCGCCGCGGCCTGCGCCACGCGCCCCGCCGCCCGGCCCCCCCGCACCACCTCGGGGGCCGTCGCCAGGGCGCGCGCCGCGCGGGTCCGCACGCGCGGGTCGGGGTCCTTGGCCAGCAGGTCGAGCAGGGCGGCGGTGACGGCCGGGTCGCCCGACCAGGCCAGGGCCTCCTCCGCCAGGGCCGCGCGCTCGGCGTCGGGCTCGCCCAGGGTCTGGAGCAGCGCCTGACGCGCGCCGTCGCGGCGCAGGCGCCCCAGGAGCAGCGCCGCGTCCCGGCGCACCTGCCGCTCCTCGGGGCCGGCGGCGGGGGCCAGGAACAGGTCGATCAGGCGCCGCTGCTTGTCGGCGACCGCCGCGTCGCCCCCCGCCACCCGGGTGGCGGGGTTGTCGCGCCCCTCGAGCTCGCGCTGGCGGACCCTTCGGACCTGGGCGTCCCGCAGCTCGATCAGCGACGGCTCCTCGGCGTCGCGGGCGGCCGCGGCCGCCTGCCGGGGCGCCTCGCTCGCCGCGCGGAGGCGCAGCGCCCGCGCCACGTCGCCCACCGACTTCCAGCGCCGCTCGAACAGGGCCTGCTCGAGGGCCCGCGCCAGGCTCTCGTCGTCGGTGCCCTCCAGCGGCGTCGCCTCGCGCCGTATCAGCGGCGCCCGCGCCTCGCCGGGGGCGGCCACCACCGGCGCCGGGCGCGCCGGCTCCTCGGGCCCCGGCTGCAGCGCCGCCAGGGTGGCGAAGCCGCCCACGAGCCCCCCGAGGAGGAAGACGAAGCCCCACTTGAGCGCCCGGCCGATCCGCATGGGCCCAGGTTAGCGGCTAGAGCCGCGCTCGGGGAGGAGAAAGAGCAGGTCGAACCTCGGGGGCGGACCAGCCAACCCGTCTCTACTTGATGTCGCTGTACTCCCCGCCGGTCGCCTCGGCCACGGCCTTCATCATCGCGACGTCCGCCTGCTTGAAGCCGAGCGTGTGGACCGTGATGTGCCGCTCCTTCACCCCGGCGACCACGTCGAGGATCTGCTCGGTGGGGATCTTGTTCTGGCCGTCGTGGGTCGCGAAGCCGTCCGAGAGCAGGTAGACGCAGCGCAGGTTCTCGACGTCGAACGCGCGCAGCAGCGCCAGGTCGGTGGCGGTGGTGCCGTCGGCGCGGAACTGCTCCACGAAGTCGATGGCCTCCCGGCGGTTGCCGTCGGTGAGCGGGTGGAGCTGCGGCGGCCGGTCGCCCTCGTTGGCGCGCCAGATCTTCACCCGCGACGAGTAGGCGACGATGTTCACCTGGTAGCTGGCAGGCAGGTGCTCGAGCACCTTCTTGAGCTGACGCTTGGCCCGCTCCAGCCGCGTCAGCCCCTGCTTCTCCTCGCGCCCCTGCGACTCGCCGCCGCGGGTCCGGCTGGAGAGGTCGTCGTCGTAGTCCGCCTGGTCGGGGTCGATCGCCTCCATGGACCCCGACACGTCGAGCACGAACACCACCCGGGTGCAGTCGATCTCGCGGCCGAACAGGCGCACCCCCGAGCGGAGCTCCCCCGCCGGGGCCTCCGCCGGCTTCTCCTCCCGCTCCACCGCGCTCAGGCCGCCCTTGCCCTGGAGGACCTCCCAGCGGGAGCGGTACTCGATCGCCAGCTGGCTGCGGCCGCCCAGGAGCTGGCCCAGCCCGTTGCGCAGCACGTCCCAGATCCCCGCCTTGTCACGCTCGAGGCGCTCCATGGTGGCGATCATGGGCTCCACCGCCGCCTCGACCCGACTGTCGATCAGCCGCCAGGCCGCCAGCGCCGCGACCTGCTCGTCGTCGTCGCCCAGCGCCTCGATCAGGACCTCCCACCGCTGCTGCCCGGCCAGGTGCAGGACCAGCGCCCGGCGCACCAGCGGCGACTTGGAGCGGGTCGCCTCCTTCTCGACCTCCCGCTGCACCCCCTTGTCGCTCATCCGCGCCACCGCGTCCCGCAGCACCAGGTGCAGCTCGTACTGCGGGGGCGACTTCTCGACCACCTTGACCATGAACTTGAAGGTCTTCTTGTCGTCGTCGGCGGCGAGCTTGGCCAGCAGCTCACCCACCGAGTCCCACCGGCTCTCGGCGGCGGCCTTGCCCATGTCGCGCTTGATCTCGGCCACCTCGCGCCGCGAGAGCTCGCCGGCGCGGGCGGTCGGGAGGGGCCACAGCGCCAAGCCGACCAGCAGCAGGGTCAGGGCGGTCAGCGAGGTGGGGAGGGAGGAGCCGGGGCGAAGGAGGCGGTCGGTCGTCGTCATGGGGGCGATGCTACACCACGTGTGGAGCCGGGCGAGCCCGAGCCAGGGGCGGCGCGGCGGGCTTTTACACCCAACCTACGTGGGGTTCGCGGGGCTGCGGACAGCGCGCTCCCGCGCCACCCGCAGGACGGTGTCCGCCGCCAGCCCGTGGCTCCCCTTGCGGTCGACCTCTCGCAGCAGGTTGGTCATGCGGGTCAGGCAGCGCTTGCGCGCTCGCCCCGCGCGGAGCAGGGCCAGCGCGTCGTCGGCGACCTGGGGGGCGACGTCGCCGGACACGCAGTACTCGGGGCAGATCTCACGCCCGGCGAGGATGTTGACCAGCGACACCCACCGGGTCGTGAGCAGCCGGTTCTTCAGCCACTCCTGCCCCCGGGTGAGCTGATACACCACCACCATCGGGCACCGGTAGTGGAGCAGCTCGAGGTTGGCGGTGCCGCTGACGGTGATCGCCGCCCGCGCCACCCGGGCCACGTCGCTCGCCTTGCCGTCCAGGACGGCGATGTCGAGGTCGGGAGCCAGCTCGGCGACCAGCCCCTCGATCGCCGGCCGGAGGGACGGCTTCGCCACCGGGATCGCCAGCCGCACCTCGGGCATGCCCTCCCGCACCAGGCGCGCCGCCCGCAGCTCGAGGGGCAGGTTCCGCTCCACCTCGTGGGCGCGGGAGCCCGGCAGCAGGCCCAGCAGGGGGGTGGCGGGGTCGAGCCCCAGCCCGTCGCGGAAGGCGGGCGAGGGGCGGCGCGTGCGCAGCTCGTCGAACAGCGGGTGACCGACGTAGGTGGCGTCCACCCCGGCGGTCTCGTACAGGGCCTCCTCGAAGGGGAGCAGGACCATCATGTGGTCCACCAGGCGCGCGATGCGGTGGATCCGCCCCGGTCGCCAGGCCCACACCTGCGGGCTGACGTAGTAGCACACCGGCACCCCGGCCTTGCGCGCCCGACCCGACAGGCGCAGATTGAAGCCAGGGTAGTCGACCGGCACCAGCAGATCGGGCGGGTCGGCCGCGAGGCGCGCCGCGGCGTCGGCCAGGGTGGCCCGGAAGAAGGGGAGCTTCTTGAGCACCGGCAGCAAGCCCATGGCGGCGTGCTCGACGAAGTCGAGCCACAGGTCGACCCCGGCCGCCTTCATGAGCGGCCCCCCCAGCCCCTCCAGGACCACGTCGGGGTCGCGCTGGCGCAGCCGCTTGGCGAGCGCCGCCCCGTGGGCGTCGCCGGAGTGCTCGCCCGCGCTGAGTACGATCCGCAGGGGTCGGCTCACGGCGCCCATTCTATGCCTGGCGGCCGCCCTCGCCGGCCCCCTGGCGTGCGCCGACGAGCCGGCCCCGACAGACGGGGCGGGCGCCGCCGAGGGAGAGGGACGGCCCGTGATCACGATCGAGCGCGAGCGTCGGGCGGTGTTGGTGCCGGCGACCCTGCACCTGAAGGCGTTTCGCACCAGCGACCCGCCGGGCCACCACCTCGTGACCTGGTCGGACGGCCGGGCCGGCCACAAGGCCCTCCTGGCCACCGCGGCCGCCGACGCGGCGGTGCTCGACGCCCTGGAGGCGCTGGGGGGGGAGCCCGGCGACACCCTGACGGCGGAGGCCTGGACCCGGCGGCACGCCCCGGGCGATCCGGCCCCTGACGCCCGGGCCCGGGGCAGCGCCCTGCAGCTGACGGTGATCCTGCCCGGCGGCGAGCGCCGGCCCCTCGAGGCGCTGGTGGAGGACGTCGACCAGCGGGGCTTCGCCTGGC
>JAWLGW010000735.1:0-4166 GCA_041690735.1 Planctomycetota bacterium | reverse complement strand
CTTGCTGCAGCGGCAAGGCCTCGACCGGGTGCTGAGCGGCGAGACGCTGGTCACGCTCATGACGATCGCCCACTGCGATCCAGCGAACCCTTAGGAGCGCGGGCGGGTGCCGTACATCAACCTCAAGATCACCGCGGACGGCGTCACCAGCGAGCAGAAGGCCGCGGTGGTGCGCGAGTTCACCGACACGCTGGTCCGCCACCTGGGCAAGAAGCCCGAGCACATTCACATCGTGATCGACGAGGTGGACCCGGAGAACTGGGGGTTCAGCGGCGTGCTCACCACCGAATACCGCCGCTCTCTGGAGCGCCCCGAGTAGCGACCGATCGGCGCCGCTCGCTCAGCGCGCCGCCCGGTCCGCCAGGGTGAGCTCGGTCGCCTGCGCGTAGCGCACCCGCCCCGCGCCGTCGGCGTGGCGCCCGAACGCCTCCCGCAGCCGGGTCACCAGCTCGGCCCGGCCCGGCCCCTGCGGCAGGTAGGAGGCGCTCTGCAGCCGCCCGCTCAGCTCCTCCCACGACAGGCGCTCGTCGTTGGCGAAGGAGCGGGTCCGGGCGCGCTCGAACCAGCCGCCCTCGGTGGGGTCGGCGCGGAAGGTCGGTGTGCGGCGCCCGGCGGCGCGGGTCAGCTCCTTGGCGCGGGCGACGATCTCCGCGTAAGCCTTCATGAAAGGCGTCGTCGCCTGGCGCACGTTGTACAGGAGCGCCAGCCGGCCGCCCGGGACCAGCAGCCGGTGCAGCTCGGGGAGCGCCCGCGCGGGGTCGAACCAGTGGAAGCACTGGGCGCACACCGCCGCCCGGGCGCAGGCGTCGGGCAGGCCCGTCGCCTCGGCGGTGCCGGCCCGGTAACGGGGTCCGCCCCCGGCGCGCTCGGCCTCGGCCCGCATGGCGCCGTTGGGCTCGACGCCCACCACCTCGGCGCCCGCGGCCGCCAGCTGCCGGCTGGCGATTCCGGTCCCCGCGCCGACGTCGACGACGACGGCCGAGGGCGGCAGCCCGTCCAGCAGGGCGTCGATCGCCGCGGCGGCGTAGCGGGGACGGTAGCGGGCGTAGACGTCCGCGCGATCGCCGAAATACTCGGTGACGGGCTCGCTCATGCCGGGATCGTAGGCAGCGAGCGCTCGTTCGGGGCAGCCGGCGAGGTCGCTACTTCGTGTCGGCGCCGCGCTTGAGGTAGTCGAGCACCCCGCGGATCCGCTCGTCGAACAGCTGCTTGAACTCGGCGGAGTTGAGCAGGCCCTGGGCCAGCTCGCCGCTGGGGCGGGCGATCGCCCGCTGCAGGGCGACGATCGCCCGCTTGAGCGCCTGGACGTCCCGCTGCTCGAGCTCCTGGTCCACCGCTTGGCGCACGTGGCGACGCAGCGACTCGGACACGTCGCGCTCGGCCCGGCGCATGCGCTCGTCGACCGCGCGGATCACCGGTTTGCTGGCCTCGGCGGCCACCCGCTCGGCCAGGCGGCGTCGATCCCCGTGGGCGTCGTCGGCCCGCTTCTCGAGCGACGCCAGGCGCTGCTCGAGGGCGTCGATACGGGCCAGCAACGCCGGAGGGGGCGCGGGGGGAGGGCGGAGAGGGGCGCGGCGACGGCGGGGGCGGGCGTGACGACCGGTGTCATTGGGTAGCGAGGTCGCGGGCACGCGACACCTCCCGAGCGGTGAGCTGTCGCCGCGTCTTTGCAAGCCACGCGCCAGCGACGTGGGCAGCCTGGGTGGGGGTTACGGCGCGCACGGGCCCAGGGGGTGCCCCATTTCGCCCGCCTGTATGGGCCACCTTGCACTCGGGAGACAGGATGCCGCTCGACCCCGGCAGCGGTGTGAGGGGGGCGGGAGTGCCCGTGAGCGCGAACGAGCTGTGGTGGGCGCGAGTCGGCGGGGACGTCACCGCGCACGGAAGTCCGGTCGCCGTCGTGGTGTGCGACGGGCCGGGGGACGTCGCCGCCTGGACCGACGCCCTGGCGCCGGCGCCCGTGGTCGCCCTGGAGCGCGCCTCGGGGGAGCTCCGGTGGTGGGGCACCGGCCCCCGGCCGCCGCTGGGGGGGCTGCTGGCGGCGCGCGCCGTGGCAGCCTGGCGCGACGCCCCGCCCGGGGGATCGGCCCGCGTCGAGGTGCGCCTGGCGCCGGCGGAGCGGCTGGAGGCGCCGCTGGCGCCGCTGACGGCGGTGTGCGGTCACCTTCGCGGCGTCAGCCCGCCGCGGGTCGACCCGGGCGCCCGCAGCTTGATCCAGGAGCTGAACGACGCCGCCAGCCTGGAGCTCGTCTACCTGGAGCCGCGGGCCCTGAGCCGGTATCTGCGGAGCGAGGGGCTGCGCGAGCTGTGCCTGTTCGCGCGGGGCCGGGGAGCGGGGCGCCTGTCGGCGCGCAGCTTCGCCGACACCGGGCAGGAGCGCCGCGACCTGACCGCGGCCGCGCCGGCCCTGTGGCGCGCCCTCGAGCCCACGGCTCGGGCGACGGTGTGGGAGCTGCGCCAGGGCTCGGGCCCCGCCCGTCGCCGCGCGCTCCTGCACCTGGCCGCCGGCCCCACCGGCGATCGGGGCGGGGGTCCCGGCGCCGACCGGGACGAGCTGCGCGTGGCGGCCTCGGTGCGCCTGATCGGGCGGGGCGTGCTGCTCGACGAGCCGCAGCGAGCGGCGCCGGGCCGGGTCGCTTGAGCTACTGCACCAGGCGGCGGCTCATGACCCGCACGCCGCTCCAGGTCAGCAGCGCGGTCACCACCACCAGGTAGACCGGCGACAGCCCCACCAGCGGGACGCAGTGCTCGGGCCCCAGCAGCAGGAGGCGGTTGACCTCGGTGACGTGGAACAGGGGGAGGGCGTAGGCCAGCTCGCGCAGGCCCACGGGCAGGTCCGCCACGGGGAACACCATGCCCGAGAACAGGGACATGGGGGTCAGGACGCCGGAGATGAAGAAGTTGAAGTTGTTGAGGTTCCGGGTCCAGCCGGTGACGTGCAGCCCGATCCCGGCGAACAGCATTCCGCAGCAGAAGCCGACCAGCGGGATCAGCCAGCAGGTCCCCAGGGTCAGCTGATCGATCCAGCCCCGGGCCGCGCCGAAGGTCAGGTACACCGCCAGCACCACCCCCGTGAAGGCGGCGCCCTTGCAGCCGCACCACAGGGCCTCCCCCAGGAACACGTCGGCCGGGGTGAGCGGCGTCGCCAGCATGCCGTCGTAGGTCTTCTGGTAGCTCAGCCGCACGAAGGTCCCGTAGGTGGTCTCGAAGGCGGCGGTGAACATGGCGGTCATGGCGAGGGCGCCCGGTCCCATGTAGGCCGCCATGGGGAGCCCTGCGATGCCGCCCGCCACGTAGGCGCCCAGGCCCAGGCCGATCGCCATGAGGAACAGGATCGGCTCGAAGAAGGCCGGCAGCGCGTTCGCGATCAGGGTCGAGGCGTACACGGTCCAGTGGCGCCCCACCACCGCCCGCAGCCGCGCCGCGCGCGAGGGCGCGGTCGCGCCCCGCCCCACGCCCACCAGCCGTGGCCGCTCGCCGGTGCCGTCAGTCACGGAGCGCCCTGCCCGTGAGCACCAGGAACACGTCCTCCAGGGAGGTGATCCGCAGCTGCGCGCCGTGCAGCGCGTGCTCCTCCAGCGCCGCCCGCAGCCGCCGCTCGTCGTCGTCGAACAGGTAGGCCCGATCGCCCTGCTCCTCGAGGCGCGCGCCGGGCCCCTCGGCGGCGGCCCGCCAGCCGTCCCCGTCCTGGTCGGTGGTGGCGAACTCGAGCACGTAGGCCGGCAGGTGCTCGCGGATCAGCGCCGCCGGCGAGCCCTCGGCGATCATGCGCCCGTGGTCGACGATCCCCACCCGGTCGGCCAGCTGGGCCGCCTCCTCCATGTAGTGGGTGGTGAGCAGGATCGTCAGCCCCTCCTGCTTGAGGGCCCGCACCGCCTGCCGGATCGCGTGGCGGATCTGCGGGTCGAGGCCGGTGGTCGGCTCGTCGAGCAGCAGGCACTCGGGGTCGTTGAGCAGGGCCCGCACGATCATGAGGCGCCGCTTCATGCCCCCCGACAGCGCCACGATCGGCACCCGCCGCTTCTCGCTCAGCTCGAGGAACGCCAGCAGCCGCTCGCACCGCTCCTCGAAGGCGGGCCCGCCGAGCCCGAAGTAGCGGCCGTACAGGCGCAGGTTGCCCACCACGTCCAGGTCGGGGTCGAGGTTGTCCTCCTGGCCGACCACCC
>JAWLGW010000734.1:0-4167 GCA_041690735.1 Planctomycetota bacterium | reverse complement strand
TGGTCGTGGTCGTCGTCGACCACGACCACGAGCGCGATCGCGACGTCTCGAGCCTGGTTGCGCCGCCTCAGAAGCGGAAGGTGGAGCTGCCGATCCGCAGCGAGTGGCTCAAGGCGCGCTCGTCGGGGTACCTCTTGCCGCCAAACGTCACCCGCAGCGCGCCTCGGTAGGCGTCGACCCAGTCGACCCGCAGGATGTTCGTGTCGGGCTGGATCAGGGCGTCGAGGCCGTCCTGCACGCTGTCGAAGGCGCCGGCCAGGGTGCTGTCGCCCGCTACGCTCGCCTTGACCTGCGCCAGGTGGCGGCTCTGCAGCGTCGGCACCAGCCGCTCCGTCCCGACGGCGACCGGCGCCGTCAGCAGCGCCGCGTCCTCGTAGGCCTCCTCGGCGAAGAACGCCTCGATCGCCGCCGGGTCGCCGCTCGCTTCGAGGGCCAGCACCTTGCGCCCGGGGACGCTCGACAGGAGGGGGAGCAGCTTGGGGAAGGGGAGCGCGTCGGGACCCAGCCGCACCTGCAGGCCGCTCACCTGGCCGAACAAGGCCACCACCGCCAGCCCATCGGGGGGCGACACCTGCTGCAGCTGGAACATGCGGGTGATCACGGACTGGCAGCCGGTCGCTCGCTCGGTGGTGAACCCCTTGTGCTGGCGCAGGAACACACCGACCTCGGCGGCGCGTCCCTGATCGGCGGGCCCGGCGCCGACGAAGGCGTGCCGCTGCCCCAGCACGCGAGCCCGCGCCTCCTCCTCCGACACGTCCGCCAGGATCACCTCGAAGGTCTCGCCGCCGATCGAGATGCGGTCCCCGCCGCGCAGCGGCGAGGGCGGGCCCGCCGCGCCGCGGCTCCTGCCCAGCCGCTGCCCGTTGAGGAAGGTGCCGTTGGTCGAGTTGAGGTCGCGCAGCACGGGGCCCGCCGGGTCGAGCAGCCCGTGGGTGCGCGACACCCCCTCGGCCGAGCAGAGCTGCACGTAGTTGAGCGCCGCCAGCCCCCGGGCCACCTCCTCGCCCAGGCGGTCGCCCCGCTCGTCGGTGGGGCGATAGCGGTAGTACGAGTCGCTGCGCCCGAACACGGTGGGGACCTCGACGGGCACCTGCCGCCCCGTCGCCTCGTGCCTCAGCCACACCAGCCGTCGCGTCATGGCCGTCGCGTCACTGGCCGTCGCGTCATGGCCGTCGCGCTCAGCGGTACCAGGGGTTGCGGAGCGTCCGGATGTGCTGCTTGCCGCGGACCTGCTTGACCTGCTTGGCCGCCTCGCGGGCGGCGACGTGGGTCTTCTTGCGCAGGCCGGCGGCGGCGTCGATCAGGAGCGAGGTCGCGCTGCCTTCCTCGTCGTAGGGCGCGGCGGCCTCGACCACCGCCAGCGCCTGCTCGGGGGTCATCTCCTGAAGCACCGCGCGCACCGGCGCCAGCGACTTGGCGTCGCCGGGCAGCGGCACGCCGCTCAACAGCTGAGCGGCCCCCAGCGGCGTCACGTCCTGGCGGGTCACGATCGCCGCGGCCCGCCGGGCCACCCCGCTCGCCTTGTGGTGCTGCTCCAGCACGTCGGCGAACAGCCGCCCCGCCTGCTTCTTGCGCCCCGCGGCCACGAACCCCTCGACCTGCTCCAGCAGCGCCAGCGGGTCGGCGTCGACCACGGCGCCCGGGCGGTGGACCACCGGGTCGTTGAGGTAGCCGCCCATCGAGGGCGCGACCAGCCAGGTGCCCACGTCCTCGTCGGCGTCGCGCCCGAACACCCCCGGCGACTCGAGGTCGAGCAACAAGGCCGCCACGCCCCCCGCCGTGCCGATCCGCACCGGCAGGCGCGGCGGGTCGGCCGCGGGCCAGGACAGCCCCTCCTCGACGATCGTCGCCTCGGCGTCCTCCAGCCGGTCGTCGACCACGTCCCAGGCCTCGCCCTTCACGAGGTCCCGGTAGTGCCACAGCAGGTCGCGGCATCGCAGCAGGTGCTCGTCCCGGTGCGCCTCGTCGGTGAACGCCGCCTCGTACGACAGGACGCCGTAGTTGAACACCTCGGCGTCCACGCGCCCGCGCCCGTAGTGGTCGCCGTAGCGCTTGAGGGCGTAGGCCTCGTCGACCTTGGGGTACCGGCGGGCGTTGTCCACGTAGCGCGCCCACACGTACTCGTCGAACCCGGCGAGGTCCGCGGAGCGGCTGGTGGCCACCTCGAGCTTGGCGGGCGCGGTCAAGAACACCGCCACGCCGTCCTGCTCCTCACCCTTGACGTCGTCCTCCACCTCGACGATCCGCCCCCCGGGGAAGACCGAGGTCAGGAACAGCAGGTACACCGGGGGCAGCCGCAGGCCGAGCTCGGCCAGGGCGGGCGCGCCCAGGGGGTCGGCGTCCGCCTCCATGCGCAGGCGGCCGCAACGCACCAGCGCCTCCGTCCGCTCGAACAGGGTCGGGGGGCGGGCGACGGTGCGGTCGGCGTCGCCCGCCAGCCGCCGCACGGTCCAGGCCGGGTCGTCGCTGCGCGCCTTCTCGAGCAGCGGGCCCGCCTCGTCCCCGGCCAGGCGCGCGTAGGCCTCGTAGGCCCGCGCCCGCACCGAGGGCGGCAGCCGCTTGACCGCCTGCGCCGCGGCGAGCAGGTCCTCGACCAGCGCGGGCCCCGTCGCGGGCAGGTCGAGCAGCGCCGCCGCGTGCGCCGCGTCCCACACCACCGACGGCACCTCAGCGGCGAGCCCCCACCGGATGCGCTGGGCGGCCCGCTCCTCGGCGTCGCCCGACAGCGCGTGGCCGCCGGGGACGTCCCCCCGGCCCGCCAGGGCGCCCACCGCCAGGTCCCGCAGCGACCGGTCCGACGGCTCCGCCGCCAGCGCCGCCTCCAGGCGACTGCGCAGCGCCGGCCCCTCCTGCGCCCAGGCCCGCTCGCGCCAACTCTCTACCAGGTCATCCACGGGCGGGAGTGTACTAGAATGCGCGGCCATGTGCTCCGCCGCCTCCCCCTCCTCCCCCCTCTCCTGGACCGATCAGCGGGCGCTCCTCGGCCTGGCGCGCCAGGCGATCGACGCCCACCTCGCCGGGGGCGCGCCGCCGCCCCTGCCGGAGGGAGGCGCGGCGCTGCGGGAGGTCCGGGGCGCCTTCGTCACCTTGCGCGCGCGGGGCGAGCTGCGCGGCTGCATCGGACACACCATCGGCCGCCTGCCGCTGGCGGCGGCCGTGCGGACGCTGGCCGTCTCCGCCGCCTGCCGCGATCCCCGCTTCCCGCCCCTCCAGCGCGAAGAGCTCGCGGCCCTGGCGGTGGAGGTCTCGGTCCTGTCCCCCCTGGGCCTGGCCGACCCCGCTCGGATCGAGGTGGGCGCGCACGGGCTGGTGATCGAGCACCAGGGCCGGAGCGGGCTGCTGCTGCCTCAGGTCGCCGCCGAGCGTGGCTGGGACGCCGCCACCTTCCTGCGCGCCACCTGCCGCAAGGCCGGGCTGCCCGAGGAGGTCTGGCGCGACGCGGGCGCCCGCTTGTCATGGTTCACCTGCCAGGCCTTCGCCGAGGGCGAGCAGGAGCCGGCGTGATCGACGGCCCGCTGTCCTTGACCCAAGCCCCCCCGCAGGCATACGCTTGCGTCGGACGGAGGACACCCGCCTGACCGCGGCACCCGACCCGATCGATCTGCTCATCGACCGCATCGCGCGCAAGACGATGATCGAGCGGGAGCGCATCCGGCCCGAGGGTCGGTTCATCGACTTCGGCCTCGACTCGGTCAAGGCCCTCGACCTCGTCGTCGAGCTCGAGGAGGCGTACGGGATCGAGATCCCCGACCGCGACCTGGCGGACCTGGCCACGCTGCAGGACGTCGCCGACTACGTGCGAGCCCGCCTGCAGGACACCTGACCGTGCCCTCGCCCGGGACGATCCCCGAGGCGCTGGAGCAGGCCACGCGCGGGTCGATCACCCTCCTCGCGCGGGGGAGCGCCGACGTCACCCTCGGGTATCCGGAGCTGCTCGCCACGGCCCGAGCCGCGGCTGGCGCGCTGCGCGCGGCGGGGCTCGAGCCGGGCGAGCGGGCGCTGCTGGTCCTGCCCACCGGCGCCCCCTTCCTCGCGGCCTTCTTCGGCTGTGCCTGGGCGGGGGTGGTGCCCTGCCAGGTCAGCCCGCCCGAGGGCTTAGGCTCGGGCGCCGCCTTCGCGCACCGGCTGCGGGCCCTGGCCGAGCTGGTGGCCGCCCGGGCGGTGGTC